>SXSC01000253.1 GCA_005792355.1 Opitutaceae bacterium | reverse complement strand
CTTACTGAATCGCAGGCGGGTCCATTCGCCGTGGCTTGCCACGTTTTTGCCGACGATTCCACGAGCCCGATCCGCGAAGCGGACGCATTGCCATGATGCCCCGACGCTGGCCTCGGCGGGGCCAAGCGAAGGGCGAGGGTTCGGTCTGCGGGAGGCCTTGTCTGGGAATTCCCCTTGGGATCGAAACGCACGAGGAGTGGAGACCGAAAATCTCCCGGCCCCTAATTTTCCTGCCATATCGCCATGGTTCGGGATCCAAACCAGCCGCAGACTACGCGGATATCGCAACCGAAGTTGCCATCCGCCTTTCAGCGTTCCTCGTTCATGCCAGCTGAGTTTGGCCGATTCGGACGCTGGAGTTGGCTCGATGCCGGCAAAGCGCCGCGCAGACGTTGCCAAGGAATGCACATCCGCCGGCGTTGACGGGGGCCTCAGGGCGCGGCAACTTGGGCGTGATGAATCCCCTTAATCGCCGTCAGTTCCTCAAATCCACGACCGCCTCCGGGGCTGGTCTGCTGATCCTTCCAACCGGTACGCTGTTCGGCCAGAATCGGCCCAGCTCGAAACTAAATATCGCGCTCATTGGTGTCTGGGGCCGTGGGCTTCAGCATTACAACGTGCTGAAGAACGAGAACGTCGTCGCGTTGTGCGACGTGAACGAGCTGCGCTTCGAGGACGCGCTCAAGGTTTTCCCCGGAGCGAAGACCTACATCGATTGGAGAAAGTGCATCGAGCAAAAGGATATCGATGCGGTCTTGTGCTGCACGCCGGACCATCATCACGCGCACATCGCGATCTGGGCGATGAACCGGAACAAGCACGTTTACATGGAAAAGCCGATCGCGCTGACGGTGGAAGAGTCGCGGCTGGTGCGGGAGAAATACCTGGCCAAGAAGAGCAAGTTGGCGACGCAAGCCGGCACGCAGCGCCATGCGATTCCGAATTTTGCGCGCGTGCGCGAGATGGTGCAGGACGGGGCGATTGGAGATTTGCAGGGCGCGTTTGCCTGGGGCAACCGCCAGTTGCCGAAGCCCGGCTACCTGCCGGCCCAAGGCTCGCCGCCGGATACGTTTCATTTCGATCTTTGGCTGGGGCCCTCGCCGGAACATCCCTACAATCCGGAATATTTTTCCGGCAAGCAGGGCGCGAATTGTCTGCAGTGGAACATGTATTGGGACTTCGGCACCGGGCAGGTAGGCGACATGGGCAACCATACCATGGACCTCGTGTGGAACGCCATCGACGCCAAGTGGCCGACGGCGGTGGAGGCCTCGGGAGAGGCGTTCAATCGCGACGTGACTCCGGTGCGGCTCATCACGCATTTTGATCACCCATCCAACAACTGGCGTCCGGAGATCCGGGTGAGCTGGTTTCAAGGCGGGGCGCTGCCGAATTCCCCGGCGCGCTGGATCGACCTCGATGTCATCGGCCACGGCGCGATGTTCAAGGGGACGAAGGGCGTGCTGCTGGCGGACTTTTCCACGCGGACGCTCATTCCGGCCGCCGGAGCCGATCTCACCTACTACAAGCCGCGTCCGGTCGAAAAACTCATTCCTCCCGTCGGCGGCTTCCAGGAGGAATGGATCAACGCCTGCAAGGGCGATCCGACGAAGACCTCGTGCAACTTCGATTACAACGGCCTCATGACGGAACAGATGGCGCTCGGGCTCGTCGCCTATCGGGTGGGCAAGAAGCTCAAGTACGACGGCGTCAAGGGCCTCACGGATGACGCGGAGGCGAACAAGCTCCTTCGTCGCGAACACCGACTCGGCTGGACGCTGGACGGCTAGCCGGCGTTTTCCCGGTTTGTATTCGGTTGGTTCGGCCGAGCCTTCACGGTTGGCCGGCCAACGGGTGAGCCTGGCCAAAACGCCGGCTAATGCAAAACCGCGATGCGGTTGCTCCAAAATGGAGAGGAATTGCTTGAACGCCTCCGGGATTTCCCTTCCGACGATAAACTAATCGCCCGACGTCCGAATCTGCGGCTGGCCTGGCAGAATTCGGATCAGCTGGGCGCCGCGCTGGAAACGGAGCAACGCTTTTGGCGCTTCTTCGATGCGGGCCGCTGGAGCGTTTTCACTCACGCGAGCCGTGCCTTTGACCAAGCGGTGCGGCGCGAGGAAAAAGATTGGCCGACCGCGCTGGCCGAGCAGCACGAGCGGTTGTGTGGAATCGCCACGGACCACCTGCCAAAAGACCCGCTCGGTGAGCATGGGATCGAAGCGCTGGTCGATGAGGCGAGCCGCCGCGCGTTGCTGGGATATCCGCCGGAGTTCGTCGCGTTCATTCCCCCGCGAGCCATCGTCCTGCAACCGTGGAAAACCAAACCGCAACCGCCCGCGCCCTCGGGATGAGTGAGTTCACGTGGCGCCATTTGGTGCGAACCTATGGCGAGGAATTCGCCGAGATCTGCGTCTTGCCGGACGCGGAATACTGGAGCGTGGTGGCCGAGCGGATGCAGACCCAAAACACCGAACGGGATCTCATCAACGAAATCATTCCTTCCGAGTGGGCGCCGACGCTCGTCGCCGCGCGGCGCATGGTGGCGAGCCGGGAAGATGACAAAGAGCTGGGGTGAATCGCCGGTTGATCCATTCGGTGTGGCCCGCCGCCGGCGGGTAAACTTGCCACGTTCCGGCCTGCGATTCTCCCTTGAAGTGCCGTGCGATCGGAGCGCACAGTCCTCCCGCCGGGAGCGAGTCCCCCTTCGTCCGGCCCACCCCCTCCCGATGAATTCGAATTCCCGTTCGCTCACGAGTCGCAGAAACTTTGTCGCGGGTGCCGCCACGTCGGGTGCGCTGCTCGCTCTGGGCAAATCGGGCCCGGCGTTTGCCGCCACGAGCGCCGCGGCCGGGGAGAAGGCGGCGGCCTGGTCGCTGCCCCCGAACTTCGCCAACCCGCCGGATTCGCCGATCAACTCCCTCTTGAAGGACATCCCGCTGCCCCGGATGGTGGCGCTTGAAACCGCGTTTGACCGGCCCGTGCTCGCCGACGTGGCGCAGGCCCTGCGGGATAAACTTCGTGCCTCCGGTGTGCTCGGCGCGATTCGCCCCGGCATGAAGGTGGCGGTCGGCACGGGCAGCCGCGGCATCACCAATCTTCCCCTGGTAACGCGAACTTTGCTCGATGAGCTGAAAAAGGCGGGCGCCCAGCCGTTTCTCTTCCCCGCGATGGGCAGCCACGGCGGAGCCACGCCGGAGGGCCAGACGGCTGTGCTGGCGCGGATGGGCTTCACGGAAAAAACGATGGGAGTACCGATCCGCGCGACGATGGAGGTGGTGCAGGTGGGTTCGACGCCCGATGGTCTGCCGGCGTTCGTCGACGCGATCGCCGCGCAGGCCGAAGGCATCATCGTGGTCAACCGGATCAAGCCGCATACTTCGTTTCGGGGAAAAATCGAGAGCGGCCTGTCCAAGATGATCGTCATCGGTGTGGGTAAACAGAAAGGCGCGGAAACCTGCCACAATCTCGGCTACGGCCGAATGGAACAAAATCTGCTCGCGATGTGCCGCGTGACGGTGGCCAGCGGGAAGATCCTGTTTGGCGTGGGGCTCATTGAAAACGCCTATCACGAGACGTGCCGCATCGAGGTCGTCCCGGCGGCAAAGGTCGAGGCGCAGGAACCCCTGCTCCTGGCGGAGGCGCGGAAGCTCATGCCCATCGTGCCGCTCAGCCCGCTCGACGTCCTGATTATCGACGAGGTTGGTAAAGATATTTCCGGCGCGGGCTTCGACCCCAATGTCGTGGGCCGTTATGCCACGGCGGATGTGGTTCTCACGGATCGCGATCCGCGCATCACGCGGATCGCGGTGCTGGACGTCACCGCGGTGTCCGACGGCAACAGCACCGGGCTGGGCAACGCCGACTTCACCACCGAGCGGGTTTTTAGGAAATTCAACCTGATTGAAACCTACTGCAACCTCCTGACCTCGACGACGACGACCGGGGCGAAGATTCCGATGATCCTGCGGAACGATCGGCAGGCCATTCAGGCCGCGATCAAGATCTGCCTGATCGCCGACCCGAAAAAAGTGCGGCTGGTCCGGATCAAGAACACGCTCTCGCTCGATCGGATCCTGATTTCGGAAAATCTGGTGGAGGAGGCGCGGCGCAAACCGGGGACCAAGTCCGTCGGCAAAGCGGCGGCCATGGTGTTCGATGCCGACGGGAATTTCGCTTAGGTCGCATCGTTTCCGACTGTGGCCTGCGGTCGCGGCTAAAGAGGAAAAGCCAAGTTCTTGACCACGGATGGCACGGATCGGCACGGATGAAGGCCGTCGTCATCCGTGGTTGAGCCGCCGGCCTGCGCCGTCCCGTCAGGCAGGTGGAGACTCGGAAGTCGGAGACGCAGAGAAAACCAATGCCCTGCTCTGCGCTCTGAAGATTGGGTCTCTGCGGTGCAAACAGATTGGAGTTTGAGTTTGGTTGCGGCCGCGCTGCGCCGCGCCGCGCTGCGAAAAATGAGGGATAGCACGTCGTCCAGGGTGAGTAAACTCGCCTCCGTCGCGTCCGACATCTGAAGGCTGTCCTCGCCGCTCTGCGCGAGGACCGTTTCCAACAGCGCCGCCTGCTCCGAGCCATCGCGCGCCTTTCGGCCCAGCGTTGCTTCTTCGTCGCAGAAGCGTGGCGGATTTCCGCCGGCCGGGAAAACACCGGGCTGGCCATGTCCGTGGTCCCGTGGAATTGGTGATACCGGCCGGAAGGCTTCCGTTCTTGGGGCCGTCTTTGCCGCCTGTCATGTTCGCCGATGTTTCGACCGTCGATTCGCCCGCCGTCCCGCCCGCCGGCCGGGAGCTGTGTGGATGGAAAATTTTCAAGGTGACCCAACCGATGTCCCACCCTCTGGCTACAATCATGCGCGAAACCAGTCCGCCTCGCGCATGATCTATTACGCCCACACCGCCACTCAGTCCGACGGCGCGCGCGACCCAGACGAGTCCCAGCGCCAGCCGCGGCGGACGCACCTTGAAAACGCCGCCGTTTTCGGCGCAGGATTCTGGGTGGTCGTTGGAGCTCAACCCGAATCGACGTCCGCGGCCACCGCAGGCCTCGCCGCCCTCGATATGATCTGACCTATCCCATGGACTACCCCGCGCTCCTCTCCGCCATCGCCACCGCCCACGAGCAGGCCCAGGCCGGTGCGGCGGGTGAGAGCGGGGCGCGGATTGAAACACCTTGCCCGGCTTCGCCCTCCGCGGCGCCCACGTCGTCGCGCTGACAAAGCAGCGTCTTCCGAAGCTGTGTCCATTCGGTCGAAGTGCGTTTTACTTTGAAAAAAATGCCGCTGAAAGGTGGAACCCGATGTCCTCATCGGAGCTTGCGCCGCAAATTCTCAGACCAGCCCGATGGGGACATCGGGCTCCACCTCCAAGAAGAACGGACTTTCGCGGCCTCCGTCTTCAGGGTCGCCTTCCGAATCGCCTTTGTTTTCGTCTCCCGCTGGTGAACCTGAATCCCTTTCGCCCCGCGGTCCTCCCACTTTTGCTCGCGCTCTCCGTCGGTCGCGCCGCGGACGCTCCGGCGCACGCGCATCCCGCCGCGGCTCCGGCCAACCTGCCCGATTTCACCCAATTCGGCATCGATGAAAAATCCGCCTCGCGGCCGCGCAAGGTCGACCCGGTCGATACCGCGCTGCCGCTCGCCCTCCGTCGCGGCGATCGCGTGGTGTTCATCGGCAACACGCTCTTCGAGCGCGCGGCGGATTTCCCGCACTTTGAAGCCATGCTTCACGCCGGGCATCCGGATCTCGATCTAGTCATCCGCACGCTGGCGTGGTCGGCCGACGAAATCGACCTGATGCCTCGGCCGAAGAACTTCGGCGACCTGCCGCAGCACCTCACCGCTCAAAAGGCCGACGTGATTTTCGCGGCCTTTGGTTTCAACGAATCGTTCGGTGGGGTGGAGCGGCTGCCGGAGTTTCGCGCCCGGCTCGTGCGATTTCTCACCGAGCTGAAAACCAGCGCGTACAACGGCCGGGCCGCGCCGCGGATCGTGCTGGTCTCGCCAATTGCGAGTGAAAACGTGCAGGGGGTGCCCGCCGCCGACCTAAACAACGCCCGGCTGGCCGCCTACACCCGCGCGATGGAGGAGGCGGCGGCCGAGCACAAGATTGGGTTCGTGAATGTCTTCGCCGCCACCAAGGCCGCGCTGGACGACCCGGCCACCGACCTGACCTTCAACGGTGTGCACTTCGAGGATGCGGGCTATGCGCTGCTGGCGAAGCGGCTCTACGAGGGGACGTTTGTGTCGCCGCCCCCGCGACCCACCACCGAACTCATCGCGACCATCGCCGATCAGAACCGGCAATTCTTCCGCCGTTACCGGCCGCTCAACACCTATTACTACACGGGCGATCGCAATGCCACGTACGGCTATCTCGATTTCCTGCCGGCAATGCGCGGCTTTGATGTGATGCTCGACAATCGCGACCGGCGGATCTGGGGGCTGGCCCGCGGCGAGTCGTTCGCCGGAAAACCGATCGACGACTCCAACGTTCCGGCGATGCCGCCGGTGAGCGAAGGCCGCGGGGCGAACGAATGGATGACGCCCGCGAACGAGCTCGCGGCGTTCAAGATCGATCCCCGGTTCGAGGTAAACCTCTTCGCGTCGGAGGAGCAGTTTCCGGCCATGGCCAAGCCGATTCAGATGCGCTGGGATCCGCGCGGCCGCCTGTGGGTGAGTTGCTCGACGACTTATCCGCACGTGTATCCGGGCCGCGAGCCCGCCGACAAGATCGTGGTGCTCGAGGACACCGATGGCGACGGCCGGGCGGACACGTGCACGACCTTTGCCGACAAGCTGCACATCCCGCTGAGCTTTGAGCTGGGCGACGGCGGCGTGTATGTTTCGGAACAGCCGAACCTCACGTTCCTGAAAGACACCGATGGCGACGGGCGGGCCGATCTGCGGCGCGTGTTGTTTTCGGGCTTTGGCACGGAGGACTCGCACCATTCGCTGCACGATTTTGTGCGGACGCCCGATGGCGATCTGCTGTTTCGCGAGTCGATTTTTCTGAATTCGCAGATTGAGACAGCGTATGGTCCAGTGCGGGCGCGCAACTCGGCGTGGTTTCAACTGCACCCGGCGACGCAGCGGCTCACGACGTTCGGCAGCTACCCGAACACGAATCCCTGGGGTGTGGCGTTTCACGACTGGGGCCACCACGTGGCGAGCCACCCGGTGTTTGCGAGCGCGTTTCATGCGACGAACCCGCCGTTCCCACAGCAGCACGTGGCCGCCACGGGGCTGCCCGCGTACTCCGGCACCTGCGGCCACGAGTTTGTGGACAGCGCGATCTGGCCGCGCGAGTTGCAGGGCGCGATGATCAAGGCGCGCTACAAGCCGACCAACCGGGTCGAAATTCACGAGTGGCGGCAGGTCGGCGATCATTTCGAGGAGAAATACGTCAGCGACATCATTTTCTCGACGAACCTGAGTTTCATCCCGGTCGACTTGAAGTTCGGCCCGCGCGGCGATCTCTACATCTGTGACTGGTACAACCCGATCAAGGGGCACGCGCAATATTCGTTGCGCGATGAACGGCGCGACCGTTCGTCGGGCCGCATCTGGCGGGTCGTGCCGAAGGGCGCCAAGCTCCCTGCCGTGCCGACGATTGCCGGGGCGTCGGTCGCAAGCCTCCTCGAGTTGCTGAAATCTCCGCAGTACCGCCACCGCGATTTGGCGAAACGCGAACTGGCGGAGCGGGGACGCGCGGCGGTGGAGCCGGCGCTGGGCAAATGGGCGCTCGCGCTCGACCGGAAGGACGCGCGCTTCCGGCATCACCAGCTCGAGGCGCTCTGGACCACCCGGACGATTGGCGCGATGAATGGGGCGTTGTTCCGCGAGGTGATGGCGTGTGAGGAGCCCCTGGCGCGGGCCGCGGCGACGCGGCTGCTGCGTCACTGGCAGGAGCACTTTCCTGACGTCCTCGAAATGTTGCGCGCCCGGGCGAATGACGGGAGTGGACTCGTGCGGCTGGAGGCGGTGATTTCCGCGAGTCACCTCGGAAAGCCGGGCGCGCTCGATGCGATCCTGGGTGCGTTGGAGCGGCCGGCGGATGCGCACCTGAGCTACGCGATTCGCACGTCGCTGGATTCGGCGGCGCTCTCCCAGTATTGGAAAGGCAACGCGGCTTACCTTGCCGCGCATCCCCAAATTGCGGGCTTTGAGCGCCGTCAGCGTGAGACGGCGAAGGCAACCGCCCGAGCGGCGGCGAAGAGCCCGAAGGGAAATCAGGCTCCCACGGAACCGGCGTTCGACCGGCAGGCTGATTTGCTGACCATCCACATCACGACTGTGGCGGAGCGGATGCTTTACGACGTGAAGCGCTTTGAGGTGAAGCCCGGGCAGCCGGTCAAACTGGTGTTCTCCAATCCGGATGCGATGCAGCACAATCTGGTGATCGTGAAGCCCGGCGCGCTGGAGGAGGTCGGCATGGCCGGCAACGAAATGGCCAAGGACCCGGACGGAATCAAACGGGACTTCGTGCCCAAGTCGGACAAGGTGCTCCACGCCACGAAGCTCGTCGATTCCCTCGGGAGCACGATTTTGCGATTCAAGGCGCCGCTGATTCCGGGAAGTTATCCTTATGTTTGCACGTTTCCCGGTCACTGGCCGATCATGAATGGCGTCATGGAGGTGAGACCATAGCCCGCATCATTCACATTCTGCATGCCAATCACAATCATCAGTCGAGGCTCAGCCAGGGGTTTCGTCGGCACCACTGAGCACATGCGGGCTAAAGCAAAACCGCCGGGCGGTTTTGTGATAAGCCGGGAAAGGCCGAACGGCTGCACAGGCGTGATGAGTTTGCCGGCCTCCGAGACCTGCATCTCGGAGACCAAGACAAAAGATCTTGGGGCGATCACCGAATGGGTGAATCCTTCGGGGGGAGAGGCGTTGTGGGGGAAGCATCTTGCCGTTCTATTCTCCTTTGCCGGCGCACTGTTCGCGCCTCCCGCTTCGGCAGGGATTCTCGACTGGCTGCTGCCGAAGCACGACATCCAGGTGATCACGGTGACGGACACGACGCCGGTCGGGGCGTTCCGACGACCGGCCTCGCCCACGAATCCGGTTTACTACATGGCGGTGAGCGCCGGGTTTCGGGATTTTGGCGGGATTGTGGCGGGCGAGAAAGCGCCGCCGAAAGACGAGGTGTACAAGACCATGGGCAGGGTGCTGGGAAAGCAGGGTTACCTGCCAGCTACCGAGCAGAATCCGCCCACGCTGCTCCTGCTCTGGACTTGGGGCACGATGAACACCGACCGGATGTATTCCGGGAATCCGGATGATATCGAAGGCCGGCAGGTGAATCAGCGGCAGTTGGGAAGCGTCAATAAATAAGCTTTACAACTAAGGAGACCCGGCAGGGTGGATGATGTAGTTCCATTCACCATGAAAACGCATGGGAGTGATGTTTATTGCAGCCATCTCTTCTTCGGTGACTTTTCTTCCAGTGGCATATT
>SXSC01000252.1 GCA_005792355.1 Opitutaceae bacterium | reverse complement strand
CGAGATCACGGAGGGAAAAGAGAGGCCACAGAGCGGAGGAGCGGGCGTTCTTTTCCGGTGGTATTCTCTGTGACCTCCTGCCGGGCCTCAGTGACCTCTGTGACCAGCGGTTTGATTCCTGCGGTTGCGGTTGACGCGTTGCGAGATATCCGGGTTAACCGTCGTGCTCGAGCACCTCCATTCACTTCGGCGAGAGAAACTCGACGGAGCGCGACTCGTAGCCCATGGGGCCGGACAGTCGGGAGCGGGGTCTCAGCGCAAGGCGTCGCTCACGGCTGCCCGGTCCGTTTCTTCCACGCGAGATGCTCCGCCCACATGGCGCGGTAGACCGGCAGGGCGCCCGATTCCTCGAGTTTGCGGAGGAAACGCGGGTCGTCGCGCACCTGGTCGTAAACCGGTGCCAGCAAGCTCGAGGGACGGCGGAGCAAATACGTCAAATCAGCTCGCTCAAAAACAGCCATGCCCGCTTCAACTTGATTCAGCGCGAAGTAAAGGCGGGCGCGCCATATTGCCGCTCCTCTTCCCTCAGAAATAAGTGTTGGATCAGCCAAGAAGGGCTGGGCGAGCTCCCCGGCGAGCACGAGGTCCCCTGCCATTGCCAACTGAACAATGAGCCACCTGAGGAGATCGCCGCCGATGTCCGTCTTGGCCAAGGGGCGGAGTATGGCCAATGCCTCCTGTGGTCGATTCAGGCCGATCAGTGCGTTCGCCTTGACCAGCAACGTCGTCTCATCAGCCGGTTGAAGTGCGAGAGCCCGGTCGCAAGCCGCTAGGAGATCCGGCCAGCGACGCGCCGTGCCGAGGAATAATGCGTATTCTCTGGCGATGATGGGCGAGAGCGGATCGAGCCGGGTGGCCATTTCCAACTCGGCGAGGCCAGCCTCAAACTTTCCCTGCCCACACAGATGTCGGCCGAACCAGTGGCGCGCCGTGGCATAGTTGGGATTAAGTTCGAGCGATCGTCGAAAGGCCGCGACTGCAGCATCGTCTTCATCGTCCTCGCTCAGGTAGAACATTTGTCCCCGAGTCGCGTGGACCTCCGCCAGATTGGGATCGAGCGCGAGCGCGCGATCCAGTTCCTTGCGCGCCCGGGCCAGGTAGTCACTGTCGGTTTTCGAAACCTGGTTTGAGCGGGTGAAACGAATGGTCCAGACATCGGCCAGGCCGGAGTGCGCACGCGCGAATCCCGGATCGAGCTTGAGTGCCTGCTCGAACAGCCCTTGCGCGTTCGCGAGGCCCTCCGGCGACCGCTTGTTCCACTCCAGCCGACCTTCGAGATAGAGGCGAAACACCTCGGGATTGACGGACTTGGCCGGTGCGCTGGTGCCGAGCTTGAGCGAGAGATTCTTCGCGATGAGCCCCGCTATTTCGTCCTGCAGCTTGAAGATGTCCGTCAGCTCCCGCGTGAACTTGTCCGACCAAAGTTGAAACCCGTCGGATGCGTTGATGAGCCGGGCGGCGATGCGCACCTTCGTGCCATCGCGCGCCACGCTGCCATCCACAAGATAGGCGACGCCGAGCCTTTGGGCGATCTCCGCCGCGGGCGCGTTTTTGCCCTTGAAGGAAAACGACGAGGTGCGACCGACGACGCGCAGGCCGGGCACCTTGCCGAGCACGTCGAGCAGTTCCTCGCTGACGCCGTCGGCGAAATACTCGCTGCCCTTGTCCGCGCTCAGGTCGGCGAAGGCGAGGACGGCGATGGATTTGTCCCCCTTCGCCAAGCCTGCGGGGGGCAAGTCCAAACGCGGCTGCGCCGCGGCGGGAAATGAGGGAGTTTTCCACGGTTGCCAGAGGGCGAGAGCGACGATGGCGACGACGGCGATGAGCGCGGGCGCGAGCCACGGGCGTGATTGCGGCGGTTTCTGTTGTAGACCCGGCCGGCCTGGCCTTCGTAGGCTTGGCGAAGTAGGCTGGCCGGGTGCCCGGTCAGCGACCGGGCCTACCTCAGGCAGTGCGGTGCTCAACAAATTTTTCACCCGCGAACAAAACGCGGCGGAGGTTTCGCCGTCCGGGAGGCGCGTCCATTGCACGGCGCGGAACTCCTCCGGCACCAGCGCCTCGCTGTCCTTGGTCGCGTCGATCACGATGGGCAGGAGAAATGGCGTGCCGTCGGCCATCGCGTGCGTGCGTTGCGCGGCCAGCTTCCACTCAATCCGGAAATACCCCTCGCGGCGCGCCTGGGTGTTTGCCGAAATCACCGGGGCAAAGAGCACGCACGCCCCGATCTGGCTGCGGATCTTTCGGTCCCACGCGTCGCCGCCGGTGAGTTCGCTCTGGTCGAGCCACACCTCGACGCCCGCGGCGCGCAAGGCCGCTGCGATGCGGTTGGCCGCCGCCGCGTCCTGCGACGCATAGCTGAGGAAGACGGCGTGGTTGGGGTCGCTCATGGGCGAGACGATCTTGAAGGAGAGAATAACGGGAGTCGAATGCGTTCTCCGCGCACCTCGCGAGCAAGTCGGCGGCGCTGAACGCCCGCTCAAACTCGGCGACGGCCAGGAGCACCCCGAGTTGTAGCTGCCCGAGTGGCTTCTGCTTCGAAGTATCGATCCCCTGGCTCGTGCAGATCAGGGCGACGTTCCGCATTTGCAGGTCCCCGACGATGATTGCCAGGTGAGTCAGACTGCGACCAAGGCGGTCGAGTTTGCACCTCACGCCCTGGTGGACGCCGCCGGTCCGGACCTGCGCTAGCATGTCGTCGAGCCCCGGGCGTGTCGATGTCGCGCCCGACGCGGCATCCCGGAAGATCTGGGGCGATAAGGAAGCGTCAATAAATAAGCTTTACAACTAAGGAGACCCGGCAGGGTGGATGATGTAGTTCCATTCACCATGAAAACGCATGGGAGTGATGTTTATTGCAGCCATCTCTTCTTCGGTGACTTTT
>SXSC01000251.1 GCA_005792355.1 Opitutaceae bacterium | reverse complement strand
TCGATCTCACGCCCTACTACGGCTTCGAGGAGGACGCCACGCACTGGCATCGCACCGCCCGGGGCGCTCTCGCGCCCTTCGGCGGGACGCTCTACCCGCGATTCAAAAAGTCGTGCGACGATTATTTCTTCCTGAAGCATCGCGGCGAACCACGGGGAATCGGCGGTCTCTTTTTTGACGATTTCAACGAGCTGGGCTTCGCACCGTCGTTCGCGCTGCTGCGGGCCGTGGGCGACGCCTTCGTGCCGGCCTATCTCCCAATTGTCGCGCGCCGCCAGGCGATCCCGTATGGCGACCGGGAAAGGCAGTTCCAGCTCTACCGCCGCGGACGTTACGTCGAGTTCAACCTGATCTGGGACCGCGGCACGCACTTCGGATTGCAAAGCGGCGGCCGCACGGACTCGATTCTGATGTCGCTCCCGCCCCTGGTGCGCTGGGACTACGATTGGCAACCGGAGCCGGGCTCCGCCGAGGCGAAACTTTACGATGTCTTCCTCCAACCACGCGAATGGGCCCATGAATAGCCGCCAACGCTTCCTCGCCGCGTGCGCCGGTGAAACACTTGATCGCCCTCCGCTCTGGATCATGCGCCAGGCCGGCCGCTCTCTGCCGGAGTCCCGCGAGCTCAAGGCGAAATCCTCCTTCCTGCAAATGGTCCGCACGCCCGAGGTGGCCACCGAGGTCACACTCCAGCCGCTGCGCCGGTTTGCGCTCGACGCCGCAATTCTGTTTTCCGACATCCTCGTCATTCCCGAGGCGCTCGGGCAGGGCTACCTTTTCCGCGACGTGGGCGGAATCGGCATGGAGTACCGGCTCGAAACCCGCGCGCAAATCGACGCCCTCGCCCCGGCCACCGCCGTGCCGGAGCGCCTGCGGTACGTCGCCGCAGCGCTCGGCCTGCTGAAAAAGGAACTGGCCGGCTCCCGCGCCCTGCTCGGCTTTGGCGGCTCACCGTGGACCCTCGCCACCTACATGGTCGAAGGCGGCAGCTCCGAGGACTTCGAGCGGATCAAGCAGCTCTTCTACACCGAGCGCGCCACCTTCGATGCTTTGCTGGAGAAACTCACCGCCGCGTTGATCGCCTATTTCCAGATGCAAATCGCCGCGGGGGCCGATGCGATTCAGATCTTCGACTCCTGGGGTGGCATCATCGCGGGTCAGGACTATGAGGCGGCATCGCTCCGCTGGATTCGCCAGATCGTCGCCGCCCTCCCGCGCGAGTTTCCCGTGATTCTTTATGCCAAGGGCACCGCACCACAGCTCATCGACCAGGCCTGGACGGGCGTGCGCGTGCTCAGCGTCGACTGGACGAGCGACCTCGCCCTCGTGCGCCGCACGCTCCCGCCCACCGTGGCCGTGCAGGGCAATCTCGATCCGGTGCTGCTCAACACGACTCCCGCCATTGTCCGGCGCGAGACCACCCGCCTGCTCGAGGCGATGCGCGGCAGCCGCGGCCACATTTTCAATCTCGGGCACGGCATCATGCCGCACGCGAAAGTCGAATGCGTTCAGACGCTGGTTGAAACCGTGACCGGTTGGAAAAATTGAACCCGCGGTTCGCGCGGACCAGCCGCGGACACCGCCCTTGACTCTCCTCCGAGCCGGCCTACCGTCCCCCACTTTTGTTTGGCATGGCCCACGATCTGAAAGAAACTTTGCAGCTCCCACGGACGGATTTCCCGATGCGCGCCGGTCTGGCGCAACGCGAACCGGGCCGCGTGGCTCATTGGGAAAAAATCGGGCTCTACGACCTGATTCAGCGGAAACACGCCGGCAGCGAACGCGCCTTCGTGTTGCACGACGGGCCGCCGTTTACGAATGGCGACGTCCATATCGGCACGGCGCTCAACAAGTCGCTGAAGGACTTCGTCAATCGCTACAAATCGATGCGGGGCTATCGGACGCCCTTTGTGCCGGGGTGGGATTGCCACGGCCTGCCCATCGAGCAAAAGGTCTCCCGCGAGATCCAGGAGAAGAAGCTCACCCTCACCACCGCGCAACTGCGGGCCAGGTGCGATGAGTTTGCCGAAACCTGGATTGCGAAACAGACCGAGCAGTTCAAGCGCCTCGGGGTGCTCGCCGACTGGCAACACGAATACAAGACCAAGGCCCCCGCGTTTGAGGCCGACATCGTGCGGACGTTTGCGGCCTTTGTGGCGCAGGGCCTGGTCTATCGCAGCAAGAAGCCGGTTTACTGGAGCATCCCATTCGAGACCGCCCTCGCCGAGGCCGAAATCGAATACAAAGATCACGTTTCACCTTCGATCTGGGTGAAATTCGCCGTGCCCGCCGAGCAAGGGGCGAAATTCGGGCTGCCAACGGACAAGCCGCTTTTCATTGTCATCTGGACGACCACCCCGTGGACGATTCCCGCCAATCTGGCCATCGCCCTCCACCCGGAGGTCGACTATGTCGTCATCGACCTCGGTGCGGAGCGCATCATCGTCGCGGAGCCGTTGCGCGCCGCCGTCCTCGCCGCCGCCAAATTCGAGGGAGCGTCCACCATCGCCCACACCGTCAAGGGCGGCGCGCTCGAGGGCCTCGCATCGCGTCATCCTTTTCTCGATCGCGCCTCCCCCGTCGTGCTGGCCGACTACGTCACGACCGACAGCGGCACCGGTTGCGTGCACACGGCGCCCGGCCATGGCGCGGAGGACTACCAAACGGGCCTGCGCTACAAACTCGAAATCTACTGCCCGGTCGGCGACGACGGTCGATATCTCGACGACGGCCGGGTGCCCGCCGACCTCGTCGGCCTCACCACCCTGGAGACGGTCGAGGATCTCGCGGCCAGGAAAACCTCGGCGGCGAACATCGGCGTCCTGAAGCGACTGGCCGCGGCCAATGCGCTTTTCGCCAAACAAAAAGTAACGCACAGCTACCCGCATTGCTGGCGGTCGAAGACGCCGATAATTTTCCGCGCGGTCGATCAGTGGTTCGTTTCGCTCGAACCCGCCGGCGCCGCCCCGGCCTCCAGCCCCCGCGCTCTGGCACTGCGCGAGATCGAAAAAATCTCCAGGGCCAAAGGCTGGATTCCCGCCTGGGGCGAAGCACGCATCCGCGGCGCCGTCGAATCCCGCCCCGACTGGTGCATCAGCCGCCAGCGCGCCTGGGGCGTGCCGATCCCGGCGTTTTACGACGAGCAGAAGACCCCGTACCTCGACGCCGGGGTCGCCCGCGCCATCGCGGACAAGCTGGCGCAGCACGGCTCCAATTTCTGGTACGACGCCACGCCCGCCGAGATCCTCGCCGGCGTCACGCTCCCGGCCCATTGGCCCGCCCCGGCGACGCTGACGTGCGGCCGGGACACCCTCGACGTCTGGCTCGATTCCGGTTCGTCCCATGCGGCCGTGCTCCGGCGCGGTCAGGGCTCTTCCCAGTGGCCCGCCGATCTCTATTTGGAAGGCAGCGATCAACACCGGGGTTGGTTTCAGTCATCCCTGTGGACCGGCGTCATCGCGTTTGGCGCCGCACCCTATCAAGCCGTGCTCACCCACGGCTTCATCGTCGACAAGGCCCGCCAGAAAATCTCGAAGAGTTCGAGCTACCAGAAGCCACAGACCTCCGACGCCTATGTGGCGCAGCACGGCGCTGACGTGATCCGACTCTGGATCGCGTCGCAGGATTTCCGGGACGACATGCCCGTTGATGACGAGATCCTCAAGCACGTCGGCGAGGCCTACCGGCTTTTTCGCAACACGCTGCGCTACCAGCTCTCCAACCTTTTTGATTTTGATTCGGTGGTCGATGCGGTGCCCGTCGGCCAGATGGACACGCTGGATCGCTGGGCGCTGCATCAGACGGCCATCCTCGTGCGCGAATGCACGATGGCCTACGACGCCTACGAGTTCCATCGGGTCTACCAGCTGTGCAACCAGTTCTGCTCGGTCACGCTGTCGGCGACGTATCACGACATCCTCAAGGATCGACTCTACACCCACGGCAGCCACTCGCCGCTGCGCCAGTCTTCGCAGACCGCGCTCCATCATATCTTCCACGCGCTCGTGCGCGTGCTCGCCCCGGTGCTGACCTTTACCTGCGACGAGGCGTGGGGCTACGCGACGGCCAACGTGGAGTATACCCACGATTCTGTTCACCTTCAGGATTGGCCGGAAGTGCCGGCGACCTGGATCGATCCCGCGCTGGAGGCCGAGGTCGCCGCCCTGCTGCGGGTCCGGGCACAGGTCAACGAAGCCATCGAACCACTGCGGGCCGCCGGAAAACTTGGCAAGTCGCTCGACGCCGCCGTCACGCTCACGCCGCCCGCCGGCGATGATCCGGCCGCACCCGGCCACTTGCTGGCCAAACACCGGGAGTTTCTCCCCGAACTCTTCATCGTCTCCCATGTCACGCTGGCTCCGCCGGCCGGGCCGGCGCTGCAAGTGGTGGTTCATCCCTGCGGCGAATTGAATCTGGTCCGCTGTCCGCGTTGCTGGCGGTGGGTGCCCGCCCTGGCCGCCGGGGCGCACGGCGAAACTTGCCCGCGTTGTGCCGACGCCTTGAAAATCTAGCACATTCCCTTCTCAAAAAAATCCCCGGCCATGAAACATAAATCACCCGCCAAGAAACACGTCGCCAAGTCTGCTCCGCCCAAAGCGGCCAAAGCGCACGCCAAACCAGCCGCGGCGAAGACGCCCGCCGGCAAGAAACCTGTCCACCATTCTGCACCCATGGGAAAACCTTCCAAAAAAACGGCGCTGCGCGATCGCATCCTGAAACGCAAAGTCGCCGCCAAACCAATCGCCTTCAGCCTCGATGAGGTTCGCGCCATCGCGCAGACCGTCACGAGCAAGACCATCACGCCCTTTCCGGGAAAGACCGGCCCCAAGGCGGCCACTGCCAAGGCCGACGCCGCGGCCCTCAAGCACAAACCGCAGCACGTGAAGGCCGCCTCGCTTGCGGACATCCTGGGCTTCAACCCCAAGAAGGGAAAACCCGTGCGATTCACCGACGAAAAGGACGTGCCCGAAAAATTTCGGCGTTACTACCGCCTGTTGCTCGATCTCCGCACCCATCTGACGGAGGATATCGAGCGCCACTCGGAGGAAACGCTCAAGCGATCCGCCAAGGATGACAGCGGCGATCTTTCCTCCTACGGCCAGCACATGGCCGACGCCGGCACGGATACCTTCGATCGCGACTTTGCGCTGAGCATGGTGGCCAGCGAACAGGAAGCGCTCTCGGAAATCGACGCGGCCATCAAGCGCGTCCACGATGGCACGTATGGGATTTGCGAGATTACGCAGAAACCAATTTCCAAGGATCGCCTGCTCGCCGTGCCTTTCGCGCGCAACTCCGCCGAAGCGCAGAAGAATCTTGAGCGCAACCGCCACCGCTCCCGCACCCAAGCCGGGCTCTTCGGCGAACTGGGCGAGGAAGGTGGCGGCAAGATGATGGACGACGACGGCGGCGGCGAATAACGGGCAATTCACCGCGGAAGTTTGGCCCTCAGACCGACTGTCCATGCCGCCCGACCCGGTCGCCTCCCGCCCCAGCGCGCCGCCGGCCGCGCCGCCGCCCGCCCTGCCCCGGGTCCCGGCAATCCGGCGTCTCCTGGCGTATCGCACGCTCTGGACGATTGCCGTGGTCGTCCTGGCCCTGGATCAGGCCACCAAACTCTGGATTGTCGCCCGGGTGCCATACAACCCGATGCACGCGCACGGTTCCGGATATGACACCGAGGTCATTCGGGGATTTTTCTACATCATCCATGTCGGGAACACGGGTGCCGCCTGGAGCATGTTTGCCGGGCGCAGTGTCCTGCTGGCTCTCCTTGCCGCCGGCACGCTCGCGGCGATCTATTTCTGGCGTCACTCGCTCGGACTCCGCGATCGCCTCTCGCAAGTGAGCTTCGGTCTGCTCTGCGGTGGAATCGTCGGCAACCTCATTGACCGTCTGGTGCACCGGCACGTGATCGACTTCATCGACCTGCATTTCGGCACCTACATCTACCCCACGTTCAACGTGGCTGATTCGGGAATCTGCGTGGGCGTAATCCTCTATCTCTGGCAGTCGCTGCGGACGCCGCCGGCGCCCAACGGCGCCAAGGGTCCAGCATCCAGGTAGCCGCAAGCCCAACCTGCCTCGCGCGGTCGCGTCCCCTACTCCACATTCGCCATCTGCTCGCGGACGCGCTCCAATTCGTTTTTCAGTTCGATCACCGCCCGGGCGATGGTCACGTCGTTGGCCTTGCTGCCGATCGTGTTCACCTCCCGTCCGATTTCCTGCAAGATGAACTCCGATTTGCGCCCAATTTCACCATCGGATTTCAACAGGGCCGAGAACTGTTCGAAATGACTGCGTAGTCGCGTGATTTCCTCGGTCGTGTCGCACCGATCCGCGAAGAGCGCGATCTCGCGCAACACCCGCTCGTCGCCCACGTCAAGTTCCAGCCCGGCGTCGCGCAGGCGCCTGAACAGCAGTTCGCGATAGTTGGCCGGCACCTGGGCAGCACGCCCGGCGATGGCCTCGACGTGGCGGTGCAGAATTTCGCTGCGCCGGATAAAATCGACCAGCAGCGACTCGCCCTCCCGGGCCCGCATCGCGGCAAAACTGCGCAGGGCACCCGTGAGCGTCTCCGTCAGCACCGGTTTGGCCACCTCCGGAGGGGGGAAATTTGTCGAACGGCGCTGCGAATTCACGATCTGCCAGAGCAACTCGGTCGTCGGCCGGAACTCGACGTTTTCGCGCGCCGCAAATTCCTGCAGCCGATCGAGCGACGTCGAAGCCGCGTCCTCGTCCCAGGCCGCCTCCGTCACCGAACGGTCTCCCGTCACCTCGATGTCGATGTGCACCTTGCCCCGCGTCGCAAATTTCCGGGCGAGTTCCCCGACGTGCGGCTCCAGGCACTCCCACTCCTCGGGCAGGCCGATTGTGAGATCGAGCGACTTTCGATTCACCGAACTCACCACCACCGTGAGCGTGAAGCCTTCGAGCATCGCCGCCGCCCGCCCGTATCCGGTCATGCTTTTCATGTTGGCAGGAAGTAACAGGGACCGAGGGCCAAGTGGCAAGAACCTGAGCGGGTAATTTCCCACCGAGCCTTCCTGGTCCCGGTCACTTCTTGCCTCCTCCCAACAACCCCTGCACCTGCTGCACATCCTTGTCTCCGCGACCCGAGAGATTGATGATCAGAATCTCGTCGCGACGCATCTGTCGGGCCCGCTTCAGGCCGTGGACCAGCGCATGCGTGCTTTCCAGCGCCGGAATGATTCCCTCGAGACGGGAGCAGAGCTGAAACGCCTCCATCACCTCGTGATCGCACGCATAGGCATAGTCGATTCGCCGCCGATCTCGGTAAAACGCGTGCTCCGGTCCGATCGCGGCATAGTCGAGACCAGCGCTCACGGAGTGCGTGAGCTCAATCTGGCCATCGTCGTTCTGCAGAATGTAGGTCTTACACCCCTGCAACACCCCGAGCTTGCCGCCCTCAAAGCGGGCGGCGTGCTCGCCGCGCCGGATGCCGTGGCCACCCGCCTCCACTCCGACCAGGCGCACCGCCGCGTCTTCCAGAAAATCAAAGAAAAAGCCGATGGCATTCGAACCGCCGCCGACACACGCAATCATCTCGTCGGGCAACCGGCCCTCGCGGGCCAGAATTTGCTCCCGGACCTCCTGCCCGATCACCCGGTGAAAATCGCGCACCATCATCGGATACGG
>SXSC01000250.1 GCA_005792355.1 Opitutaceae bacterium | reverse complement strand
TTGAATTTGCGGCATTCGTCTCCCTTGCCACGGCTGGTTCCCGCCTTCAATCCCGGACCGGCCCAACTCAGGTTCAGGTCTCTTTTTCGTTCCTCTCTCCACCTCTTCGCTTCAGGTGCAGGTCAGGATGTCTGAGGCTGCAATGGTCGACGAGTGGTCGGGTTGCACCGATCGACTCGGCTCCATAGGGACTGAAATGGAAGTAAACAACCCCGCCGCAAGCGGCGGGGCCTTTGACCAGACCACCCATCATGCCGCCATCAGGTTTTTCGATGCTGGTAGCTGCGAGCGCCAGCGAGTGGTCCGTTATCCACTCGCTGCCGCTCGCGGCTACCCCAACCAAGCTGAAGCAAGCTTCGGGGTATCGAACCAATCGCGAATGAAGGGCGGGGCGCGTTGCTGTGCCCGCCGAAGCCCAGCGCGAAGGCTGGGTACCTAACGCGCCCTCGTAGGTTTCGCCGCTCTCCCGTGGCGCGACTTGAGGACGAGCCGCGCCACCGCTCTTGAGTTGTCACATCCGCGAGCGTTCCCTCGAACCCCGGCGATACACCGCAGATGAACGGTTCACCGCCGGGGACCTTGCCGGGCGGGCGCCACGGCCAAGTCTCGACTCCGAGCTGGCGCGCCGGCTTGTGCGCGGTCGCCCCTGGGTCTTTACAACCTCGAGTTCCTGAACCCTCTCTATCTTCCATGAAATTCTGCTGCAAGACACCCCGCGCCGCTGTGGGCATCATCAGCGTTGGCGTTGCTCTGCTACTCACGATGCCCCCGGCTTTGCCGGCGCAGGCCATCACTCCCCCTTCCCCCGCCGTCACCTCCGATTCCCCCGTCGCCCTCTCGCCGTTCGTGGTCCACGAGGAAAAGGACGAGGGCTACATCGCCACGCACACGCTCGCCGGCAGCAGCCTCAACACTCCCCTGCGCGACGTCTCCGCGCAGGTTTCCGTCATGACGAGCGAGCTCCTCCGTGATCTTGGCGCCACCAACATCGAGGAGGCCTTCCTCTACTCCACCAACATCGAGACGTCGCTGGAATACACCGACGCACAGGGCAGCGACAACGCCGGGGTCTCCGATCTCCGCAACAACAACCGCATCCGCGGCCTCGGCACCGCTTCCTCCCTGCGCGGGCTCTTCCAGACCAACATCCAGCCCGACGTCTACAACACCGAGCGCCTCACCATCGCCTCCGGCGCCAACGCGATCCTCTTCGGCCTCGCCAACGCTGGCGGCAGCTTTGACAGCACCCCGCAGGGCGCCGCCTTCCGCAACTCCCGCAGCCTCACCCTCGCCACCGACGATGTCGGCTCCCGCCGCGCCTCGCTCAACCTCAACCGCGTGCTGCTGCCCGGCAAACTTGGCGTCCGCCTCGCCGGCCTGGTCGACGACCAGCGCCACTTCCGCCGGCCCGCCTACGACGACCAGCGCCGCCTCTACGCCGCCCTCACGTATCACCCGTTCAGGCACACCTCCGTGCGGGCCAACAGCGAGTGGATCGCCCGCGACGCCTCCCGCGCCAGCCTCGTCGTGCCCCGCGACTGGATCTCCCTCTGGCTGCGCGGCGTCGACGGCCGCGAAGGCACGCCCGACGATCGCCCGCTCTTCGACAACCGCGTCAACGCCAACGTCCCCGCCACCAGCCCGCTCTTTCCCCTCCTCGGCACCCTCGCCCAGACCACCGCTCCCGTCTACACCTACGGCGGCACCGGCGTGGCCCCGGGCGTTTACTTCTACCGCACCGCCGTCGACCCCAAGCCGCCCTCCAACGCCCAGGTCAACAACGCCTTCGACCGCTTCCCGCGCTCCCTCGATCGGCCCGACCTCTACGACTACCGCGACGTCAACACCTGGGGCCTCGTCCGCCGCAACGACATTCACGGCTACGTCCGCCAAGCCTCCGTCGAGCAGCGCGTGGGGCGGAATCTCCACCTGCAGCTCGCCTATGCCGACGAGCGCGTCGACGAACGCAATGGCGGCTACACCGGCAGCACCAACACCATCGCCGCCGCCGAAATCAAGGCCGACCCCAATCTCTACATCAACGACAACGGCCGCCTCACTCCCAACCCCAACGCCGGCAAGCTCTACATCGAGCAGCGGCCCATCGGCCAGCTCAGCCGCGACGACATCGAGCAGCTCCGTTTCAAGGCGGCCTATGAACTGGACTTCGCCTCGCGCCCGGGCTGGCAGCGCTGGCTCGGCCGGCATCAGCTCGGCGCCCAGTGGTCCGACGTCACCAAGGAGGAGATCAGCCAGCAGTTCTATCGCGTGATCGGCGGCAACCCCTCCTGGACCCGCCGCGCCGACGGCACCTACGAACCGTTGCGCCACAACTACGATCCGCAGCGGTTCCGCCTGCGTTACTACCTCGACGGCAGCAACCGCAGCGCCCCCAACCCCTTCGCCGGCGACGTCCTCGAGACCGCCACCTTTGCCGACCCCGGCGACGGCAAGCAGCTATCCGTTTACATGTTCGACGCGCCCAACGGCGGCTTCCGCGACGCCATCTTCCGCCGCGCCAACACCCTCACCGATCAATACTCGATTCACAGCCGGTTCTGGGGCGACCGCATCGTGCCGTTCTACGGCGTAGTGCGCACCCGCGTACGCAACAGCGATCCATTCCTCAAGGACAACCCCACCGCCAACCCGCGCGGCATCGACAGCACCGGTTTCTTCCCGCGCTACGACCGGCTCGCGCACGGCAGGTACACTTTCTGGGCCGAGGGCCGCCGCACCAATTGGGGCATGGTCGTCCGACCCATTTCGTGGGTCAGCCTGCGCTACAACCAATCCGAGAACTTCAAGGTGAACGAAGACGGCTCCCTCGGGCCCTTCGGCGAAATCCTCCCCGGCGGCATCGGCAAGAGCGAGGACTGGGGCTTCCGCCTCGAGGATCGCGCGGGCCGGTATCACTTCAGCCTCAATTTCTTCACGAACAGCCAGCTCAACAACCGCACCCCGAGCGACATTCAGGTCTACGTGAACAACGGCCTGCTGCAGCTGGAGCAGGCGGTGCTCGCCGCCAACCAGAGCGCCGGCCGCCCCACCCCGCTCGCTGGCGTCGATCTCGCGCGCAACGGCACCAACCTCTACAAGTCCGTCAGCGATTACGTGTCCAAGGGCCTCGACGCCGAACTCGTCCTGCGCCCCTCCCGCCACTGGCGAATCCTTCTCAACGTCGGCCAGCAGAAGGCGATCGACACCAACCTCCTGCACGCGTGGCAGGAATGGGCCCAGCTCCGCCTCCCCGTCTGGCAGGCCGTCGCCGGCGGCTGGGACCGCGTCATCGTGCCCTTCGGCGGCCGCACCGTGGAAGAGGAATACGATCTCTGGATGAGCCGCTACGGTCCGCTCGCCGCCTCCAACGGCCGCCGCCGCGACAACCAGCGCGAATGGCGCGTGAACACCTTCGCCAACTACACCTTCTCCACGAGCCGGCTCAAGGGCCTCGAGTGCGGCGCCGGCGCCCGCTGGCGTTCATCCAATGTGATCGGATACGGCCTGCTGGCCGGGTCGCCCACCCTGGTGCTCGATCCCAACCAGCCCTACCGGGGCCCGGAAGAACTCACCGTCGACGCCAAACTCGCCTACCGCCTTAAACTCGGCCGGAACGTCGCGGCGCTCGTCCAGCTCAACGTCAAGAACGCCCTGGCCAACGACAACCTCGTGCCCATCCGCGCCGCCACCGACGGCACCCCCGGGCTGCTCTCCATGCAGATGCCCCGCGAGTTCATCCTCTCCACCACCTTCGAGTTTTGATGGCAGTCCACTTCCGACCCCGCAGAATTTCAGCATCATGAAAATTCCCTATTACCCCTTCGTCCTGGCGCTCTGCCTCGGATCCGCCACTGCCACGCTGGCCTCCGATCCCACCGATCCCGGATTCCTGAAGATCCCCACTATCAAGGCCGCGCCCGTCCTGCCCGCCATGTCGCGCGCGGACATCGCCGCCGGCCTCAAGTCCCACGACCGCGCCCTCTACGTCAAGGAAGGCTGGATCCGCGATCCCTACATCACCCTCGGGCCGGACGACTACTATTACCTCACGGGCACCACCATCAATCAGGACGACCCGCGCGAGCAAACCGATCCCTACAATGTCGGCCTCGGTGAAATTTCCGCCGTCGGCGACACCGTTCGACTCTGGCGAAGCCAGGACCTCGTCGATTGGGAATACCGCGGCGTCATCTTCGCCCTCGCTCTGGACAGCGCCTTCAAGGCAAACCCAGGCCAACGCATCTGGGCGCCCGAAATCCACTGGGTCCCCGCAATGAAGCGCTGGGCCCTCCTGCACTGTCCCAAGCAAAAGTCCAACCTCTCACTCTCCGCTGGTCCTGAACCCAAGGGCCCGTGGACCCATCCGATGGGCACCGACTTCGCCGGCCACCACGACCCGTCCCTCTACCACGACGGCGCCACCTGGTGGATCCTGGCGGAAAACACCACCGTCCGCCCTCTCTCCGCCGACTTCGCCAGATTCACCGCCGCCGCCAAACGCATCGACCCCTCCGGTGAACGCACTAACGCCCTCGGCCGCACCACCAAGTTCATCGGCCACGAGGGCGCCACGATGATCAAGGTCGGCAGCAAATACGTCCACCTCGGCACCGCCTGGTCCACCGACCAAGGCCGCAAAGGCTCCTACAACCTCTACTACTGCACCTCCGATAAGGTCGACGGCACCTACGGCCCCCGCCAATTCGCCGGCCGCTTCCTCGGCCACGGAACTCCCTTCCAGACCCGCGACGGCAAATGGTGGTGCACCGCCTTCTTCAACGCCAACGTCCCGCCCCTCCCCCGCGCCGGCATCGAAACCCGGGACCTCTCCGCGACCGCCCAGACCATCAACCAGCGCGGCACCACCATCGTCCCGCTCGACGTCCGCCTCCTCGCTGATGGCACCGTCTACATCCGCGCCAAAGACCCTGCCTACGCCACCCCCGGTCCCGACGAGGTTCAGCAATTCACTCGGTGATGCTCCCTCCTTCCTTTCTTCAAGGGATCGCCGTCGCGTCGAGATTCACCCACCACAGCACTCCAAGCGCCCGATGAATTCACCTGAGCATTCTATTCCACTTCACCGTCGCCTCGCCCCCCTCGCCCTCATCCGGTTCCTCGCCGCCGGACTGCTGCCGATCCAGGTCGGCACCGCCGCGTCGGCCCCAAGCGGCCCAGCTGCGACCTTGCCAATTTCGCCGCCTGCCGCTGTCGCCAAAGATGACGTCGTCGCCCTCGAAGTGTTCACGGTGAATGCCTCGAACGATACCGGCTACACCTCGGAGAAGGGCCTCTCGGGCGGTCGCCTCGTCACCGATCTCAGCGATACCGCTTCCTCCGTGGCCGTCCTCACCAAGGACTTTCTCAACGACATCAACGGCACCGATCTCGCCAACTTCGCCGACTACGCCCTCAACGTTCAGGTCGACCATGAGGATGGCAACAACGCCGATGTTTTCACCGCGTCCACCGAGGGACTTGGTCGCGACAACACCCTCGTCCGCATCCGCGGTCTCGGCGGTTCCAAGACCCTCGATTTCCTCGATTTCGACTGGAACAACGACACCTACAATGTCGGCCGCATCGATCTTTCCCTCGGGTCCAACGCCATTCTCTTCGGCAACGGCGGCCCCGGCGGCAACATCAACGTCACCCGCGACCGCGCTCATCTGTCCCGAAATACCAAGAGAATCTCGGTCCAGACTGACAACAAGGGTTCCCTCCGCAGCACCTTCGACACTAACGTCGTTTTGAAGCAAGACCGGGCCGCCCTCCGGCTCGAAGGTCTGCATCAGGAGCGAACCGGTCGCCGCAACTTCGATTTCAACGATCGCCAGGGGCTATACGGGAATCTCCAAATCAAACCCGGCAAGAATACCTCGATCAACGTTTCGCTGGAAAGAGGGCGAAACAAAGTCCAGGGCGACCGCATCATCGGCCCCTTTGACAATCTCTCGGCCTGGCTCGCCGCCGGGAAGCCCACCGCGCCCACCGGTAACCCAGCCACGACCGCCAGCTTTCCCGGCCTCACGATCGCTCCCACCCGCACCACGGCCGGTCTCGCTGAAACCAACAACTTCAGCTTGGGCGGTCCCTACACCGTCCCCACCGAACGCAGCAATACCCGCCTCGCGACGAATGTTTACCAGGCTCCCGTGGTCTTCAATACAACGCCAGACACCACGAGCGCCCGCTACCTTCCGCAGTTCGATCCCCGCGGTGCGGCCTTCGGGACCAGTCGCGGTTGGGGCGCCGAGGGTAACGACCGCATCGGCACGCTCTTTCTCGAGCAAGACGGCATCGTGAATCCGATTCGCACGGCGATGGCGGGTCCCGATTCCTACCGCACCCAGCGGTTCGGCGATTTCCGCGTCAGCCTCGAACAACGCCTGGCGCGCGACCTGTTCCTCAGCGCGTTCTACGGCCGCAACCACACCAACCGGTTTGGCCAGACCATGAATCGCGTGGACCAGAGTTTCGCCCTCTACGGCGAGCCCAACAGCCAGTTTCCCGAGTATCAGGGGAAAATGTACATCCAGAGCCGCTGGCAAAACGACTATGAGACGAACCGGCGCGAAGCTGGAGGCGCCACGTTGGCCTACCGGATCAGTTTCGCCGGCACCGAGCACAGCCTCTCCGCCTTCATGCAGAAGGACAGCCACCGGCAGACCCGCACCAATGAAAAACAGTGGCTTGCCGCCATCCGGCGCGATCCCGTGACCAACGCGGTCGTCGAGCAACAACCCCTGTTTCTGCGCAACTATTTCGCGCTGGGCGATCCGCAGGCGCATGCCCGCATCAATCTACCCACCGCCCCGTTCCAAGACGCCAACGGCCAGTCATGGTCGGCCGCCTGGATCCCCGACACCCTCAGTCCGGCGCAACACACCGCCGGGAACACACCCTTTATCGGGCGCAACCTCGATCGCTCCTACTACACGCTCCACGGTCAGAGCTATTTCTTCAAGCGCCGGCTCGTCACCTCGTATGGCTACCGCCAGGACCGCTCCCAACTCGAGCGCGTGCTCCACACCATCGACCCCGTCTCATTGCGGCCCGTGCGCGCAACCACCGAGTCCCTTGCGACCTTCAAACCCGATTCGCGCAGCGCCGGCTTGGTTTTCCACGTTTCCCCCGATCTCAGTCTTTCGGGCGGCTACGCGAGCAACGTCGGCAATAATCAGGAGAATTATATCATTCCAGAGGCGGGCCAAATCGCCCCGGTGCAACCTGCTCCCGACCAGAGCACCTCCCGCGACATCGGCATCCGCTGGAGCGTGTTCTCCGACCGGCTCAATCTGCGTCTGACCCATTTCCAGGCCGAACGCAGCGGTGGCTATCAGACCGCCACCATCGCTTTCTGGAACTCCGTCATCGGGGCTGGCGCGCGCGGAGCCGACCCGCTGGCTCCGACCAGCACCAATTCCGTTCGCACCACGTTTTCCGGACAAGCCAGCGCGACCAACACCACGATCGTCAGCAACTACGCCATTTATCGTCCCATGGGCCCGATCCTCGATTCACTCCGCGCCGCCGGGAAAATCGACGCCGCCCGCTATGCCAGCCTCACCAACGCCCTCATCCCGCCTTCCAGCACGACGGTAAATGCCAACAGCGCGCCAGATGGTTCCAAGGGCTACGAGTTCCGCGCCAACGCCTCCCTCGGAAATCTCACGCTGGTGGCCAACTACTCCTACACGAAGCGGGACAAGACGGGCCACGCCGCCAAGGAACTGGCCTTCTTCGACGAGATGATCGGGCTCGTGAACTCACTCGACAACAGCACCGCGCTCCCCGCCGCCCACGCGACCCACGATTTCAGTCGCGTCACCACTCCGAGCACCGTGAAAGCGCGTTACCTCGAAGTCCTGCGCAACGCCCAACTCAACCTCGAAGCCCTCGCCCACCAACGCGAGGAAGAGTTCGGCAACCGCCCCCACCACACCAACCTCGCCCTGCGGTATAGTTTCAAGGAAGGCGCCCTGCGCGGCTTTGCCCTTCGCTCCCGGATCACGTGGAACAGCAAAACCCACTCGCAGAATCTCGTTTTGCCCTCGGCTGACGGCAAATCCCTCGTCCAAACCCCTGTCTACGGCGACGCGTATTGGGACGGCGGCCTCGGCCTTACCTACCGCCGCAAGCTGAACAAGGGGTGGTTCGACTCCATCGTCTGCGACCTCGATGTGGACAGCCTTTTCAACAGCAAATTGAAGGCTCTCCCGTTGAAGTTCATTCGCGCCACCGACAACATCCCCGGCCTCGGCAGTTACGAAGTGTTGGCCCGCAATGGCAACGGCGCGCTCATCCCGAATGCCTACAAATACCTCGAGCCTCGCTCCTACCGTTTCCGCGTCACCCTCGATTTCTAAAGGACACTCGAAGGTGCAACCTGCGGTCTTTGGCCTCTGTTTGAGCTCTAGCTCGCTCCCGATTCGCCGTCCGCTCCGCTGCCGAGAATTCGCGCAGCGTTGAACGGTCGCGCAGCCTCCCGGTTGAAACGGCGCCCCCGGACGGCAGGCTCTGACTCGCCGTCACTTATGCCCCTCCTCCTCCGCGCGCCCTTGGCCTTTCTCCTCCTCCTTGCTGGGGCCTCGGCCTTCGCCGCCGCGCCCAAGCCCATCGTCTGGATCTACACCGACATGAGCGACGGCACGCTCAAGGGCTCCGAGCAGCGCGGCCATGTCAACGATCCCGACGACATCTCCGCGATGGCCGGCTATCTCCTCCTCGCGAACGAATTCGACACCCGCGGAATCGTCGTCTCCTCCACCCATCGCAAGGAGCACGCCACCACCCCCGACCAGGGCGCCTGGGCCAACCGCTTCTTCGGCGACGCCTACCGCGCCGAAGTTACCCGGCTCAACCAAACCCTTGGTGGCTACCCCGCCGATCTGCGCTTCGTCGAATCCTCGATCAAGAAAACCGCCGAGCGCTACGACCCGGCGAAGTCCTACGCCACGCTCGACGCGTATCCGACCGTTCGCGCGCTGCTCGACGTCGCGCGGGCCGAGCCCGCCGGCGCGATCATCAACGTCCTCTGCTGGGGCTCCCTCACCGAGCCCGCCATTCTCGTTCATCACTGCCTCAGCACCGGCCAGGAGGCACTCCTGAAGAAGCTGCGTTTTATCGCGCATTGGACCGACTCACCGCTGCATCAGGGCAGCCCGGAGCACCCGGAAAACGTCGCCAACTGCCGCGAAGACGCCCGCGCCTGCGCCTACCTGAAGGTCCGGGCCCGCGAGGGGAAAATCGTCTACCACGAGTGCGGCGCCATCGGCCAGCACGGCATCGTCAGCGGGAGCCCCAAGGGCGCGGCTTACTTTGACCAGTTCAAGGTCAGCCGTCTCGGAAAGATCTTTGCCGAGGGCAAGTTCGTCTTCAACAGCGTCGACCACTCCGACTCCGCCACCTACTGGGTGCTGCTCGGCCAATGGGGCGTGAGCCTCAAGGACATCCCGCCTGACGGCACCAACACCGCCGCCCGCGAACTGGCCAACGAAAAGGTCTTCAAAGCCTCGTCCAAACGGCTCCACGACGAACTCCTGCGCCGCGCCCGCGCCGCCGCCGGTACGCCAACCGCCCCTTGATCGCACCAGCCATGAAACTTCCCTTCCTTCTCCTTTCCGCCTTCTCTCTTCTCCTTTCTCCCTGCTCCCGCCTCCGCGCGGCGGAGCCGCGCCCGCCGCGCCCCAACATCCTCTACATCCTCGCCGACGATCTCGGCTACGGCGACCTGAGCTGTTATGGCCAGCAGCGCGTCGCCACTCCGCACCTTGACCGCCTCGCCGCCGAGGGCATGCGTTTCACGCAGCACTACTCCGGCACCACGGTCTGCGCCCCGTCGCGCGCCGCCTTTCTTGAGGGCCGCCACACCGGCCACACTTCGGTCCGTGGCAACCAGCCGCCCCAACTCCTGGATCCGAAAATCACGACGTTGCCGGAAGCCCTGAAGCAGGCCGGCTACGCCACCGCGATCATCGGCAAGTGGGGCCTCGGTCACCCGCCGCCGCCCGACGACCCGCAGCGCCACGGTTTCGACTATGCCTACGGCTACGTCAACATGTGGCACGCGCACAATTTCTTCCCGGAGTTTCTTTATCGCAACGGCCAGAAAGTAGCTCTCCCCGGCAATGTCACCGATCGCACCCTCGGTTTCAACGATATGCCCAAGGGCACCGGCGTCGCGAAAAACAAGGTGACGTACGCGCCCCACTCCCTCACGCGCGACGCCCTCGACTACCTCGATCGCGATCACCGCACGCCGTTCTTTCTCTTCCTCGCCCTCAATCTCCCGCACGACAACGGCGAGGCCTTCAAGGCCACCGGCGACGGCAACGAGGTGCCCGACTACGGCGAGTTCGCCCACCGCGACTGGCCGAAACCCGACCGCGGCTACGCGCGCATGCTTCAGCTCATGGACGAAACCGTTGGCCAGATCCTCGCCAAGCTCGAGGCCCGCGGCCTCGCCGGCAACACCCTCGTCCTCTTCGGCAGCGACAACGGCGGCTCCAAGGGCAGCGGCCGCAACTTCGACTTCTTCCGGAGCAACGGCGCGCTGCGCGGCATCAAACGCGATCTCTACGAGGGCGGCATCCGGGTCCCGTTCATCGTCCGCTGGCCCGGCCGCATCAGGGCCGGCAGCGTCAGCCACCACGTAAACGCCATGTGGGACCTGTATCCCACGTTCTGCGACGCCGCCGGCGCCACCCCGCCCACCGGGCTCGACGGCATCTCCTTCCTGCCGACGCTGCTCGGCCAGGGCACGCAACGGCAGCATGCCTATCTCTACTGGGAATTCTACGAACAGGGCGGCAGCCAGGCCGTGCGGCAGGGCCGGTGGAAGGCCGTCCGTCGCAACATCAAGACCGGCACCGAAAGCTTCGAGCTCTTTGACCTCGACGTCGACCTCGCCGAGTCCCGCAATCTCGCCGCGGCCCAGCCCGTCGTCGCCGCCCGGCTCCGCGCGTTGATGACGGAGGCGCACACCCCGCACCCCGTGCTCACCTTCGCCCGGTCCCAACCCGCCGCCAAATGAACTCACTCCTCCCTCCCCTCCTCCGCCTCAGCCTTCCGCTCCTCGCCGCGGTCTGTGCGGCTCCGCTCTTCGCGCGCAGCATCAAAGACCTCAAATACCCGCACCCGCTGCCCGCCTATATCACCGCGGTCACCACTTTCGGCGAGCGCCCGGATTGGTCCCACGATGGCAAACGCATCGTTTTCGTGGAAAAGACCGTCGGCGACATCTTCGAGGTCGATCTCGCCACGCGCGAACTCACGCCGCTGACCCACCACTATCATCACGAGGGCTACACCCGCGCCCTCTACCTCGCCAACGGTGACATCTTGCTCTCCGGCGCCCGCACGTTCGACGCGACCAAGCCCGGCCCCTCGCGCAACGAGGCCAACGCCGAACTCTGGGTCCTGCGTCCCGGCTCCGGCAAACCTCCCGTCGCCCTCGGCGCCAAGTGCAAGGAAGGCCCCAGCGTTTCCCGCACCCAGCTGCAGATCGCCTGGGCCGTGAACCAGGGCCTCGACATGGCCGAGATCGTATACGACACCAGCGGCACTCCGAAATTCTCCAACCGCCGTACGGTGCTGCGCGAGGCCGATCTCCCCGAGCCCGGGACTTTGATCGAGGCGCAGGATTTCCGTCCCGGCGCGGAGCACGAACTCATCATCAACCTCTACACCAAGCGCGACAATACGCTGTCATCGACCTTCGGCTTTGATCTGCGCACCCGGAAGCTCACCGACTACTCAAAACTGCCCGATCGTTACAGCGAGCCTGAGGGCATCTTCCCCGACGGCCGCCACACCCTCGTGGAGAGCAGCCGCCACGCCCACAACTACAAGGGCCAGAAAAACTACACGGGCATCGATCTCTACATCCTCGCCCTCGACGGCAGCGGGGCGATCGAGCGCCTCACCCACTTCAACGCCGACCCCGCCTTCAAGGCCTCTCAGGGCGTCATCTCGCCCGATGGACGTTACATGGCTTTCCAGATCTCCAAGACCACCGACGAGACCGGCTACGGTTACGGCATCATGGTTATGGACGTGCCCGCCTTCCTCGCCGTCCGCGGTGTCCGACTGCCCGGTGCCCGCTGAGACCAGAGTTGTCATGGGCCGCAGCCCCCGCTTGCAGCCCCTCTTGAATCCTGGCCGATTTAGTCGACCCTGTCTCATCCTTCGATGAAAACCCTGCGCGCTGCTCTGCTGGTCATCCCCCTTCTGCTGGTTGCCTCGCTCGCCGCCGATCAACGCGACGATTTCAATCGGGCACCGCTCCAACAACCGCCGCCGGGCTGGACCAGGAATGGGCCGCAGGTGCGGCCATGAAACTCCTCGCGGAGATTTACTGGCGCGGCGCCGACGAACCGGGCGGCCACCACCGCCTCGCGTGGGGCGTCGGCGCGAAACGAAAACTCAACTCCAACTTCGCCATTCATGCCGCCGTCGGCACCAGTCTGCGCGAGGACTACCGCGGCGGCCCGCGCTTGCGTGCCTACGCTGGTTTCAAATGGGAGTTCGCTGCCCCATGGTCCAAACGCCCCTGACACTTCCCGATGCGAACCTGCCTGATCGAAATAATGCCCGTCCGCGCCCTGGCGCTCCTCTTCGCTCTCCCGCTCTGCGCGGCCGACGCACCCAAACTCCACCCGGCCCCGTCGACCCGCAGTGGATCGACCGCTCTTCGCGTTTCTGGTATCGCATCAATGTCCCCGGCGGCGAGGAGTTCTATGTCGTCGATAGCGAGCGCTCCACGCGCGCGCCCGCATTCGATTTCACTCGCGCTGCCGCTGCCATTAGAGAGGCAAAGTTGGGCGAGATTTCACAAACCAGCCTTGCGCCCGACACCCGCATCTTACGCTTCCGCGCGAATGACCGCGCGTGGAGCCTGAACCAAGCTCTTCCTCGCCGTCGGCGAACTCGACCGCAACGTCGACCCCGCCAGCACCTACCAGGTCGCCAACGCTCTCGCCAAAGCCGCCAAGCCGTTCGAATACCTCGTGCTCCCCGGCGCCGGCCACGGCGTCTTCCGCACCCCCTACGGTCGGAAACGCCTGGAGGATTTCTTCGTGCGCACCTTTCTGCCGGCTCAGCCGTGATTCCTGCTCGATTCCGGTCCACCAATCTCAACCGCCACTCACTCTCCGCCAAACTCGCGTTCTGATTTTCCCCACCCTCCTTCGCTCGAGCGTTCCTCCGACTATCCTCCACAATGAAGTCTCGTTCCCTTCGCTCCATCGCGCGCTCTCTCCTGCTCTTTTCCTCCTGCGCCCTGCTTTACGCGGCGGAGCCGCGCTCCGCCCCACGCCCCAACGTCGTCATCATCCTCGCCGACGACCTGGGCTTCTCCGACCGCGGCTGCTACGGCGGTGAGATCGCGACCCCGCACCTCGACGCCCTCGCCAAGAACGGCCTGCGTTTCTCCCAATTCTCCAACACCGCCCGCTGCTGCCCCACGCGCGCCTCGCTCCTCACCGGCCTCTACCCGCACCAGGCCGGCATCGGCCACATGACGAGCCCGCGCAAGGGCCCCGACGGCGCCGTGCTTCCGGGCTACCAGGGCCAGTTGGCCGACACCTGCGTCACCATCGCCGAGGTCCTGCGCCCCGCCGGCTACTTCACCGCCATGACCGGAAAGTGGCACGTCGGCCAGGGGCTCGGCACCGTACCTTGGAAACGCGGCTTCGATCGCAGCCTCAACGCGGCCGCCGGCGGCTTCTTCTTTCCCGACGGCGGCAAGAACGCGAACCTCTTCCTGAACGGCGTGTCCGTCGGCTCCGGTGGCACCGCCGGCGTGCCGGCCCAGTGGTACTCCACCGACCTGTGGACCGACTTTGGCCTGCGGTTCATCGATGAGGCCCGTGCCGCGCAAAAACCGTTCTTCCTCTACCTCGCCCACAACGCGCCACATTTTCCGCTCCAGGCGCCGGCCGAGGACATCGCCCGCTTCCGCGGCAAATTCAAAGCCGGCTGGGACAAACTCCGCGCGGAGCGTTACCGCCGCCAGGTCGCCCTGGGGCTGGTCGACCCGGCGTGGTCGCTCGCTCCGCGGCCCGCCCACGTTCCGGCCTGGGATTCGCTCAACGCCGCCGACCAAGACCGCTACGATCACATGATGGCCATCTACGCCGCCACGCTCTTCCGCATGGACCAGGCGATCGGCCGCCTCGTCTCCGGCTTGCGCGAGCGCGGTGAGCTCGACCGCACCCTCATTTTCTTCCTTAGCGACAACGGCGGCAATGCTGAGAGCGGCGTCCCTGGCCGCTTCCTTGGGCAGAATCCCGGCGGCCCCGGCTCCACCGTCTTCGTCGGCGAGTGCTGGGCCATGCTGGAGAACACGCCGTTCCGCCGCTATAAACACTTCAACCACGAGGGCGGCATCGCCACGCCGCTCATCGCCCACTGGCCGGCCGGCATCCCCGCAGCCCGCCACGGACAATGGGAAACCCAGCCCGGCCACCTCATCGATCTGATGGCCACCTGCGTCGACCTCGCCGGCGCGAACTACCCCGCCACATTCAACGGCAAGGCCATCCAGCCCATGGAGGGAGTCAGCCTGAAGCCCCTTCTCACGTCTTCCCCGTCTCCCTCGTCTTCCCCGTCTCCCTCTCTCCCTCTCTCCCCCTCTCCCCGTCTTCTTTACTGGGAGCACGAGGGCAACGCCGCCGTCCGCCGTGGCGACTGGAAGCTGGTGCGCTACGAGTTCCGGGGCGCATGGGAACTCTACAATCTGAAGGCCGACCGCACAGAGGAACACAACCTTGCCCGCGAACAACCCGCCCTCGCCGCCGAACTCGCCGGCTTGTGGGAAGCCTGGGCCAAACGCGCCCACGTCCACCCCGTACAGGCCTTCGCAATCGAGCCCCACGGCGCACCGTCTCTCATCGACTCCGCGGGCTCCACGAAGGCGAAGAAGAAGAAAAAAGCCCCATGACCCCCCACACCTTCCTCACCTCCCTCGCCCTGACCCTCGTCGCGCTCCTCGCGACTTCGGCCACCGCCGCCGACGCGCCGCGCCTCACCCTCGGGGCCAACTTCAACGAGAACATGCACGCCGCGCGCCTCCCCGCGCTCGACGCCACCGGCGTGAAATGGATCCGCGGCTTCCTGCCCGCCACCGAGTTCATCGACGGCCCGCGCCGTCTCGCCACCGATCCCGCGCTCGCCACCTTCCGCGCCGCCGCCGCCTCCGGCCGCCGCGTCGCGCTCTCCTACAAATGGAACTTCCGCGGTTCCAAGACCCGTGTCCCCGCCCCCGATTCCGCCCGCGAAAAGGCCTGCTTCGTGTGGGCACTCGACGTCGTGCACGTCGGCCGGCCCGACCTGCTGCTCCTCATCAACGAGGTCTTTATCGACACCCCCGACGAAGATCTCCTGCCCGGCCCCGATGGCACCATCCCGATGGTCCGCTTCCTCCAACGCCTCGCCGCGCACGTCCACGCCGCCAGCTTGAAAACGCCCGACGGTGCTCCCTTGCCCGTCAGCTGCGGCGGTTTCACCCGCATGGACCGGCCGGAAAACCGCGAGCGCCCGGCGACGCGCGCCCTGCTGCCCTGGCTCGCGTCGACTCCGCACCTCACCCACGTCAATTACCACCTGCACCAACACAACCTCGCCCAATATGCCGACGCGGCCGGCTTCATGCGCGCCAGCCTGCCCCATCGCTCGCTCGTGGTCACCGAGTTTTCGCTCGTGTGGTCCTTCCAGCAGGCCGCCAAGGATACGCTCGGCTCCACCGCGAAGGGCCGCGCCTTCGCGGAAAAATTCCGCCGGCCCGCCGACCAGACCGCGTTCGAGTACCTCAACACCGCCGCGCTGCAGCCGGTGCCCGAGGGGGAACTGCACGCTTTCCTCGCCAGCCGCACCTGGTTCGACCCGCGTTCGCTCGAGGGCATGTGCGAGATCATGGAGCGCAACGGCGTCGTCCTCGCCACCTTCGCCTACCTGCAGGAATCAAGCGGGCTCGAGCATCCCCAGCGCAAACTCGGCGGCCAGCAGCCGCCCTGGCGCCTCAATCCGGTCTTTCAGGAACGCCACGCCTTCGTGCCCGGCTCCGATCGCCCCGCCGTCAACCTCGGCATCCACGCCACGTTCGTCAGCCGCCAATCTCCCGCTTCCACCAAACAACCCTCCCCACAGAAACCATGACCTCTGCCCCGCGCATCGTGCGCTCCACCGCACGCTCCCTCCTTCTCCTTTCTGCCTGCTCTCTGCTCAGCGCGGCGGAGCAGCGCCCCAACGTCCTCCTCATCCTTGTCGACGATCTCAAGCCGCTCTCCGGCAGCTATGGCGATGCGCTCGCCCGCACCCCCAGCATCGACCGCCTCGCCGCCCGCGGCGTGCAATTCGATCTCGCCTATTGCAACCAGGCCGTGTGCGCGCCCTCGCGCTTCAACCTGATGCTCGGCTCCCGCTCTACTTCCACCGGCCTCTACGGCCTCGGCAACAACCTCCGCCAGGTCCTCCCCGACGCCGTCACGCTTCCGCAGCACTTCGCCCGCCACGGCTACCGCACCGAGTCGCTCGGCAAGGTGTTCCATGTCGGCCACGGCAACCTCGGCGATCCCGACTCCTTCGGCGTGCCGCATTTCAAGGACAAGGTGATCGAATACGCCCTGCCCGAAAGCACCGGCGGCAAGGTCACGCGCGAAGAGGCCTTGTTCGGCAACATCAAATCCGACGTCCCCACCAAACAACTACACCGCGGCGCCGCGTGGGAGGCGCCTGTCCTGCCCGACGAAACCTACGCCGACGGCCGCGTCGCCCGCGAGACCGTCAACCGCCTGCGCACGGCCAAGGCGCGCGGCACGCCGTTCTTCCTCGCGGTCGGCTTCGCCCGCCCCCACCTGCCGTTCACCGTGCCCAAGAAATATTGGGATCTCTACGACCCCGCCAAATTCCAACTCGCCCGGCACACCACCCTGCCCACCGGCGCGCCCACCTACGCCGTCAAGGGCATCGGCGAACTCAACCAATACGACCCCATCCCCGACGCCCCGCCCGTCAGTCCCGACCTGCAGCGGAAACTCATTCACGGCTACTACGCCAGCACGAGTTACATGGACGCCCAGCTCGGCGTCGTCCTTGCCGAACTCGACCGCCTCGGCCTCGCCACCAACACGCTCGTGGTGTTGTGGGGCGACAACGGTTTTTCCTTCGGCACCCACGGCGACTGGACCAAGCACACCAACTACGAGGAATCCAACCACATCCCGCTCATCTTCGCCGGCCCCGGCATCGCCGCCGGTGCCCGCACCCGCGCGCTGATCGAGACGGTGGACATCTTCCCCACGCTCTGCGCCCTCACCGGACTGCCCGCTCCCACGGGCCCACAGCCGATCGACGGCCTCAGCCAGCTCCCCGTCCTCCGCGATCCCAAGACCAAAGTCCGCGACCACGCCTACCACGCCTTCCCGCGCCCGCGTCCCGGCAGGGGCGAGTGGCTCGGCCGCGCCATCCGCACCGAGCGTTATCGCTTCGTCGAATGGAAATCCGTCCGCGCCTCCACCGAGCCCGCCGACCTCGAGCTCTACGACTACGTCGCCGACCCGGGCGAAACGACAAACGTCGCCGCGCAGCAACCCGAGGTCGTGGCTAAACTTCGCGCCCTGCTCGCGCGCCACCCCGCTGCCAAACTCCCCTTCGCCGCCAAACCCTAGTGTGCCGACCGCAAAGTAGCGTGACAAGTAGCGGCGAGCGCCAGCGAGTGGAGCGCGCCGGTGGTCCACTCGCTGGCGCTCGCAGCTACACGTCACGAAAGTTATTGGTCGCGCCACTAGCGGGCTACGTGTGGATCGATAGTTCACACTCAAACGGCTTGCCGCACATCTTTTTCTGCCCCCCTTTCTGCAACGGCGGGTCGATCGGCACTCTGCACCAGTTTGCAGATCACGGATCCGTTCGAACCGGTCCCTTCGTTTCCGGCTACTTGCTCCAGGGCGGCACAATCCGATTCATCCGGGCGTAGGCAATCAACTGACCGAGGTGCTCGTGGGCATGGTCCGCCGGGAGGAACGCCACCCGCAGCTTGGGGGCCGGGCTGCCGAAGACGGTGACCTCGGGAATGAGCTCCGCCGCCGGAACCGCGTTCAAGACCTCGCGGATAAACTGCATCGTCTGCTGGGTGATCTTAATTGCGTCGGCCTTGGTTTTCATCGCGCCGCGGATCGTCTTGCGCTCGAGGCCGGCCGGCGGCTTGCCGCCGAGCCGGGCGCCGAGACCGAGGTTGGTTTCCGCCACGTGCATGAGGATCTCCTGCACCGAACTGACACCCTCCATCGGGCGCCAGCCGTAGCTCGACTCCGGGATCGCCTCCGCCAGCGAGAGGAGCTTGCCCGAGGCATCGTTGAAGCTCTTGAGCAGCGAGGTGCGAAACGCCGCCTCGAAGGGGCTGTCGGCGGCGGTAGCGGGGGTCAATACGGCGAAGAGGCCGGCCAGGATGAGCACGGCGGCGGGTGTTTTTTGGGAGAACATACCAGGAAGCCGATGTGAACTGGCCGCTGAGTCAAGCAGGCCGCGGGGTCGAGCGCCAAAGAGTCTGAGCGGTACCCGTTAGCGGGATGGTCCTATAGGGTCGCGCCGTTGCGGGTTGCAGCCCTTACACTGCGCCCGAATTCTTGCGCCTGCTGCGCGGCATCGCGCAATCGCGTGATCCCGTGGACCGTTCCCGGGGCGCGAGCAGCGCGACTGAATGGCGAAGCATTCCACCCAACTGCTGGGACGTATTCCTTGTACTGCCCCGGCGGCCACGTTTTGGTTCCCGCCATGGTGAGATTCGCGCACATTCCGATCCCGGCTCCGGTGGCACCCCACTCCTCGACCCGAATCCGTTGGGCACAACTCGTGGCAGTGCTGGCGGCAGGTGTGGCGGCCGCGCAGACCGGCCTCGCCCCGATGCCCGGACCCGATGATCCGGCGGTGCGGACGCTGATCCCGTTGCCCCCGGGCTGGCGGGTGGCGACGGAACGCGCGGCCGGACTTCCCGCGCAAGGCCTGCAGGTCTTCGTGCTGGAGGCGCCCAACGCGACCCCGCCGGTGCGAGCGTATTGCCTGGCCTGGGACACGACGGCGCCGACGGTGCGGTTCAAGCCGGTGCTCGCGGCGACGGCCCGCACACCGTCGCAGCTGGCCGCGCAGGAGCCGGGGGTCGTCTTTGCCGCGGTGAACAGCGGCTACTTCGGCGGCACCCAGTCCTTCAGCCTCATCCAGCAATCCGGCGCGGTGCTCGCGGCCAACGTGAAGGCGCTGTCCCGTACCTACCAAGGCGCGAGTACGAGCTACTTTCCCACCCGGGCGGCATTCGGCCTGGCCGCCGACGGGCGGCTGACAGTCGACTGGATCTACCATGTCGGCCCAGGCAACACGCTCATCTACGCCTATCCCGCCCCGAGCCCAAATCGCCTCAATGAGGCGCCGATGCCGGTACCGACCGTGGCGTTTCCCGCGGGCGGTGCGCCGTGGACGATGACCGACGCGATTGGTGGCTCACCGATGCTCGTAAAGGACGGAGCAGTGCGCGTGACCGACGCGGAGGAACTGATCGAGGTGAACAACACCGCCCGGCGCGCCCGCACGGCGCTCGGCTACACGGCCGGCGGCATCGTGCTGCTGCTGGCAGTCGAGGGCGACAACCCACCGGCCGCACCCGGTTTCACGCTGGCGGAACTCGCCGCTGCGATGCGGTCGCTCGGGAGCATCGGCGCCCTGAATCTCGACGGGGGCGGATCCACTTCGATGGTGGTGGGTGGGCGCACGACGGTCCGGCCAAGCGACGGCGCCGAGCGACCGGTGCTTTCGGCGGTGCTGCTGACGGATCCACAGCGGGCGGAGGTGGCCATCGCGCCGCCGCAGCTCCGCCAGGAGCCGGGGAATGTCAGGGTGGCGGCGGGCGCGCCGGCGACGCTGCAGATCCACGCGACCGGCGGCGGCCTGACGTATCAGTGGACCCGTGACGGCACACCGCTGCCGGGCGCGACCCAGGCGGCGCTGACCTTTGCGGCGATCGCGCCGGTCCAGGCGGGAACCTACCGCGTGGTGGTGAGCAACGCCCGCGGGCGCGCCGAAAGTCGGCCCGCGGTGCTGGGAGTGACGACAGCGGCGCCGGGCGAACTGGCCAATCTCTCAGTGCGAGCGACGGCCGGGGCCGGCGAAGACGCGCTGGTTGGCGGCTTCGTGCTGCGCGGAGCAGGTGACACCATGCTCGTGCGCGCGGTCGGCCCTGGGCTCGCGCCGCTCGGCGTGTCCGGGTTTGTCGAGAATCCGCGGCTGGAACTGCTGGGGCCCGGAGCGGTGGTGCTGGCCACCAACGACGACTGGGAAGCCGCGAGCACGGGGCTCGCGGCCGCCGCGGCCGGGGCCTTTGCGCTGCCACCAGGCAGCCGGGACGCCGCGCTGGTGCACGCAGTCGACGCCGGGCCGCATCTGGTGGTCGCGACCTCGGCCCGCGGGACCGATCGCGGCAACCTGCTGATCGAAATCTACGACACGAGAGCCGGCGGCGGTATGCTGGCCAACCTCTCCGCCCGCGCGCGAGTGACCGGGGCCGGCGGCGAACTCATCGCCGGTTTCGTCGTGCGAGGCGACGCCGCGATGACATTGCTGATCCGGGCGGTGGGCCCGGCGTTGCGCGCCTTCGGCGTCGGCGACGCACTGGCGGCGCCGCGCCTCACGCTCGTACAGGACGATGGCACGGTGCTCGGGGAGAACCGTGGCTGGAGCGTCGCCCCCAACGCCCTCGACGTGCGTGAGGCCGCCCGGCGCAGCGGGGCGTTTGCGTTGCCCGCGCTGTCCGCAGATGCGGCCTTGCTGGTGACGCTGCCGCCCGGAGCCTACACGGCGCTCATTTCCCCCGCCGACGACGGCCAGGGAGTGGCGCTGGTCGAAGTCTACGAGGTGCGCTGACGAGAATTGCCGCGCCGGAGGAGGGCTTGCGCGTCCTCTGGCGCGTTGCCCCCTTGAGTCGCGCTGGATGCACCCAGGCTTTACGAACGTCCCGAAAACAACCCCGGAGCGAGCTCCGGGGCATTTCGGAAAGCCGGACCGTGTAGCCGGGGGCGGCCTGGCCTTCGACCTGTCCGCCGAAGGCTTGGCGAAGGTGGAAGGCTTGGCGAAGTACGCTGACCCCGGCCGGCCTCAGCGAGGCCGGCTACAACCAAGCCGAAGTTCACCCACCTCCGGCGGGCAAGCCCTGGTCGCCTTTGGCGCCGCCTCCGGCGGGTAAACTTCGGGGTATCCGACCCATAGCGAATGGCCGGTGATTGGTACTACAGATCGAAGCCCACCGTGAAGACCCACAGCCGCGGCTCGACCCGCGCCCAGGCGACGTACTGGCCGTTGCTTAGCGCGCGATTCGCCACGAGGTCGTGCTCGTCGAGCAGGTTGCGCACATTCAACTGCAGGCGGTAGTTTGCCTTGTTCATCCAGCGCAGCTTGCCGCGGTAGGCGACTCCGAGATCGGTGTAGAACTCCTTCTTTCCTTCGATCGGCTTGGCGAGGTCGAAAGTCACCGTGCCATTCGGCAGGGTCTTCAGCCCATAGTTCAAGCTCGGGGCCGAACGGTAGCGGAAGGCGAGATTGCTGCTCAGCCCCTTCAGGCGGCCTTCGGTGAAATTATACGCCACGATCAGGTTCGACCGCAGGTTACGGCCCTGGGCCCGCCCCCGTCCGTCGACCGCCCGGATGAATTCCGCCGCAGCGCCGTAGTCCTCCTGGTAATACCGCTCGAAAGTCTTGCTCGCCGGATTGCCGTCGTAGGGGGCGTTCGCCCACGTCCACGTGCCGATGCTGCCGTCGCCGTCGACGTCCCGCGGATTGGTCCTGCCGCCCTCCGGCACTCGCAGCGCCTGCCACACCGGCAGGCGCGCGGCCGTCCACGCAAACCACTCGGTGCCGATGTTGGACTCCGTGGATTCCTGCTTGGCGGCATTGGCCTTGAAGCTCCAATTGCGGTTCGGCAGCCAGCTCACGTCGAGTTCGTAGCCTTCAGCCTCGCCATCGAACATCACCCAGTAATTCGCCCGGCCGCGATCGCGGTAGCCGCCGTTACCCAGGTTGATCGTGGGCATCGAAGGATCGAAGAGCCGCATGTTGTTCTCGATGTTCCAGAGTTGGTCGCGGATCGGATCGTTGAACCCGGTGTTGCCGGCGCGGGTTGGCCCCGCCGTGTTGGTGAAGCGGCTCGCCCGCAGGACGAACTTCCCGTCGAAGAGTCCGAGCGACACGCCGATGTCGTCGCCCTCCCCCACCGCCCCGGGGTAATCTTTCCCGTAGGGGTCGAACTTCCCGATGTTGGGCTGAAACGTATCCGATTTGTTGTACGTCAGCGACGCCCATTTCGTCAGGTGCAACACCGCACCGTACGTGCGGGTGAGGCCCGACTGCGTCGCGCCCCAGGGGCCGAACTCAGCCACCTCCGCCGACGGGTAAAGACCGCTCCAGTCGCGCACCTGGAAACGCGGGTCGATCGTCGCACTCTTCGCGGTGTCCTTGCGGTAGCCGTACAACAGCACGAGCCGGTCCTTCAGGAGATAGTTCTGCCAGGCGAACATCTGCGTCCGCACATTGGTCAGCGTGCCCTCCGGCCCCGAGCCGGTGCGCACCAGCTTCCAGCCCTGCTCGTTCCGGTAAGGCGAATCGTAGAGGTAGGCCCCGAACGGCTGCCCCGCGGCGTCGGTAAAGCGCCAGGTGCCGTACAGGTTCCCGAAGGGGTGGAAAGCGGTGTTGCCGTCGTCCCGGTTCAAATACAGCCGCGTGTGGATGTCGCGCCGGCCGTCCGTCGCCCAGTTCTGCGTGCCGGTCCGCGCCGCCGAGCCAACCGAACCGTTGGTGTAGGTCACGCCCGGCAACGTGGGCGACTGCTCCAGCAGGCCGCGCTGCAACTGGTGGCCGCGCCGGCGGTACTCGGATTCGGCAGCGAGCAGGGCGAGCCGGTTGCGTCCCAGCCATTTCAATACGCGATGGCCGGCGTGCTTGCGCCCGAAGTCGTACTCGTACGACAGCGTCGCCCGCCAGTCTTCCCGGTTCTCCCAGAACTCCTGGCCCGTGGCCCGGCCCTGGATGTAGTATCGGCCCGCGTTGGGATTGAGGGCCACCCCATCCGGCAGATACCGGTTGGCGTCGACGTAGATCCGGTTCGGACCGAAGCCAGAGTCGGCCGTGATTTCCTCGAGGGCCTCCCGATTGTAGGCCGCCTCCAGGAAGAGGTCGGGCGCCAGGCGTTGCTCCAGAAAGATGTTCATCAGGTCCGAGCGCAGTTTCTGCCCCCGGCTCATGCCATAGAGGTTGGTGGAGAACGACGCCACGCGTTCGTCGCCGAGGGTGAACGCCTGGCGCTCGAGGGAATGATACGGATTAATCGCCGCGGGGATGTTCTGCGGCTCGCGGGCTTCAACCGCGTTGTTCCAGCCCTGCACGTTGCCGTTGAGCGCGCCCGCGCCAAAGAGCCACACCGCCGGATTACCCTGGCGTGCGAACACCGGGTGGTTGGCCAGGTTGCCGAGGGTGAAGTTGCCGGCGTTGACCGCGCCCGTCGCGCGATTGTCGAAGAGGGGGCGATCCACCGTGTAGGGGCTGCCGGCAAACTTGCTCGCATTCTCCCAAACCGAGATGGAGTCGACCGGCGTAATGCGCGGCGCCCGGTTGCTGAAGCGCTCCACCTTCTCCCCGTGCAGCGACACCGTCGTGTATTTGAAGGGCTTCGCCGTCAGCACCCCGTAGTAACGGTCCTGCCGATCGAGGTTGGGCTTCACGCTCGTCACGTTCTCCTCCGACAGCAGCGCCACCCGGAGCGCGACTTTGTCGTTCAGGATCGGCTGGTTGAAGTTGATCGAGGCGCGGCGCGAGTCCTCTGAATTGTACTGCAGTTCGGTCGACACGCTGCGCTTGCGCAGGTTCGCCCGCTGGAGGCTCACGTCGACGATGCCCGAGGGGCTGCCGAGCCCGAACAGGATCGCGTTGGGCCCGCGGGCGATCGTGATGCGGTCGAGGTTGTAATTGTCGGTCGGCATCTGGGCCTCGAAGAAGTTGCGCGAGAGGGTGGCGCCAGTGAGCCCACGCACGCGCGTCGTGTTGCGCGGCTGGAAGACCCCGAACCCAAGCCCGTCGCCATCGGTTATATCGTCGCGCCCCTCGATGTTGGTCGAATAGATCAGCGCCTGCTCGAAGTTGTTCGCCCCGAGGTCGCGCATGAAATCCATCGTCATCACCTCCATCGGCTGCGCCAGATCCTTGAAATCCGTCTTCATGCGCGAGCCCCCGAGCGTCTGCGTCGCCACCCAGCCGGTCTGCGTCGATTCCTGAATCACGAACGGCGAGAGCTCGACCACTTCGTCAACCGACTTCGCCGCCGGCGTCTCCCCCGGGACTGGACGCACCACCTGGCCGGTCACCAGCGGCGCGGTCAAAGCAAGGAGTAGGCAGGCCGCGGTGATCGACATGCGGCCGCGGAACAAAGCGCGGGAACAGACGGAGAGAAGATTCATGGAGAGGGTGTTTGAGGGTTGGGTCTGGCGTCGCGAGGCGGCGCGGAATGGGGAACTGCGATTGCGGGGCCCGCACAGGACCAGCATGCCCGGCCCGCGGGGGCGAGGAAGCCTCCCGGCGTTAAACCGTTGACGCACCCGCTTGCCGTTCTGACCGTTCCTCTCCGACCTCCTCGCGCGCATGCCCCACGTCACCATGGCTCAACTGGCCGCCCGTGCCGGTGTCTGCAAGGCCACCGTCTCACTGGCCTTGCGCAACGATCCCCGCATTTCCCCGGCCACCATCAAGCGCGTAACGAAGGTCGCCGAGGAGCTCGGCTACACCCGCAATCCCGTGCTCGATGAATTGATGAGCCAATTGCGGAGGTCGCGCAAATTCGGCTACCAACGCACCATCGCGCTCCTCAACGCCCACCCGCAGCGCCGGGCGTTCTGGGACAATCCGACCATCCCATCCTGGGTGGCCGGCTGCCGCCGCCGCGCGGAATACCTCGGCTACACGGCGGACGAATTCTGGCTCCACGATCCCGCTCTCGACGGAGCACGACTGCGGCGGATTCTAACCACTCGCGGCATTCGCGGTGCGATCATCATCGGCGGCTTCAATCTCGACAGCATACCCGAGCGATTCTCGTGCCTATGGTCGGAGTTCGCCTGCGTGGTGACCGGAGTCAGGACCCACAATCCGGCGTTGTCTTTTACCTGCGTCGATCACCACAACCTCGTCCTCGACGCCATGAGCGAGGTTCGGAAACTCGGCTACCAGCGCCCCGGCCTCGTCCTCAACGGCGAGGTCGACCGCGTCACGGACGGGCGTTTCACCTGCGCCATGTGGCTCGCGCAGCAGGCGCTGCCGATGGCGCAACGCGTGCTGGCGCTCTCGTTCACGACCGCCGTTTCCGATTCTGAAAATCACTTTGACCGCTGGTTTCAGCAGCATCAACCCGACGTCGTGCTCACGCTGCATCCGGAGGTGCGCACCTGGGCGGCCAACCTCAAGCTGGCCGTGCCGCGCGACCTCGGTCTGGTGCATCTGGAAAGAAACCGCCACACCTTGGATTGGGCGGGGATGGACCAGCACAACGACTTCGCCGGCGAGGCCGCGGTCGATCTGCTCACCAGCATGCTGCAAGGCCGGGAAGTCGGCGTGCCGGCCTTCCCGCGCGCGACGCTGCTCGGGGCGACTTGGGTGCGCGGTGAATCGGTGCGCGTGAAACCGAAAGCGCCGGCGCGCATCTCCGCGAAAAAGCGGCGGACCTAAAGCGATCGCCGGGATCGAACGGCACTTGAAATGCCCGGGCGGGTAAACGGGTCAACGAGCGCGGGCTTGGATCGCCCGGCGTGGTGTCTCAGAGTGTCGTCCACATGGCTACCAACCGCCCCAACGTCATCGTCTTTTTTACGGATCAACAGCGGCACGACACCACCGGCGTCCACGGTTGCCCGCTCGGGCTCACGCCGAACTTCGACCGCATGGCGCGCGCGGGCACCCATGTTGCCCACAGCTTCACCTGCCAGCCCGTCTGCGGCCCCGCGCGCTCCTGTCTCCAGACCGGACTCTACGCGACCCAGACCGGAGTGTGGCGCAACGGCTTGGCCCCGCACGCGCACTTGCGCACGCTCGCCCATCACTTCAACGACGCCGGCTACCACACCGGCTACATCGGCAAATGGCACCTCATGCCCCACACTTATTACGGCGCCGTGCCGCGGGAGGGCCAGGGCGGTTACCGAACTTGGCTCGGGGCCAACCTCCTCGAATTCGTCTCCGATGCCTACGACTGCCGCCTCTGGGACAACGACGGCAATGAACACCGACTGCCCGGCTACCGCGTCGATGCGCAGGCCGACGCCGCCATCCGCTTCGTCGATGGTTGCACACGCGCGCGGGAGAATTTCTTCCTCTTCTTGTCGTTTCTGGAACCACACCACCAAAACCACCGTGACGACTACCCGGCCCCGACCGGCTACGAAACCGATTACGCCGGCAGTTGGTTGCCGCCTGATCTGGCCCGGCTCGGCGGCACCGCGCCTCAGCACTGGCCCGGTTACTGTGGGATGATCAAGCGGCTCGATGAAGCACTCGGCCGCTTGATCGACGCGCTGCGTTCCCTCGACCAACTGGACAACACCATCATCCTGTTTACGTGCGACCACGGGAATCACTTCAAGACGCGCAACGCGGAGTACAAACGCTCGTGTCACGATGCCTCGCTCCGCGTGCCCACGGCGTTCTGCGGACCGCGCTTTGATGGCGGTGGGGCGCTGCGCCAATTGGTGAGTCTGGTCGACCTGCCTCCCACCCTCTTGCATGCGGCCGGGCTGCCCGTGCCCGCAGAGATGGCGGGACGCTCCCTGTTGCCACTCCTCGGCGGCCAGCCGGCCCCCGACTGGCCCCAAGAGATCTTCGCACAGATCAGCGAGAGCCAAACCGGCCGCTGTGTGCGAACACAGCGCTGGAAGTACAGTGTGCGTTGCCCCGGGCAGAATCCCGACGGCACGCCGGTTTCCCTGGCGGCCGCCACGACGTACTCCGACGATTTTCTCTACGACCTCCAGGCGGACCCCTGGGAATTGAACAATCTGATTGGCCTATCCACGCATCAGCCCGTCGTGGCCAGGATGCGCGAGAGCCTCGTGCGGCGCATGACCGCAATCGGGGAAGCCACGCCCGGTTTCATCGACGCGCCGCTTCACCGTCCCTTCCAACAAAAGGTCTCACCGGCGGAGATCGAGCAATAGCCGCTCCGTGCGGCGCAGCCGCGAACCGAGCACCCGGCGACAGCGCCAGGCCGCACCAGGCGCCCACCGGCCCGGCGCGCGGGGTCGGCATCGGTTCGACCAAAGTCCGGCACCATGGCGGACGACAGCCCGCCCACAACCCCGTTTTTTCAGCCCCGGCTTGCCTCGCGTGCCCCGCGTCTCTGGCATCTGCCATCCCGATGACGCCCGACGCGAAGCTCACCCCGATGATGCAGCAGTACTTTGAGGTGAAACGCGGCCTGCCGCGCGACACGTTGCTGCTCTTCCGGCTGGGCGATTTCTTCGAGTTGTTCTTCGACGATGCCGTGACGGCCTCCCGCCTGCTCGGCCTCACGCTCACCAAGCGGCAGGACACCCCGATG
>SXSC01000249.1 GCA_005792355.1 Opitutaceae bacterium | reverse complement strand
TGGCAATTCTCGCGGTCGACGGGGACTTTTGGCAAAGGAATGAGTGGCAGGGGAATGAAAGGTCGGCGGATTTATTCCTCTGCCACCGATTCCTTTGCCATCCTGCCCCAGCGCCCACCGCCGAAAGCGGACCCGCAACCTTGTTCTGGAGCGTGCACTGACCGTGGAACCGGGCAGTCCTGCGTCAACGAACGATGTGGACGAGCGCGGTGATAGTAGTCGAAGTAGTCCTTGAGGACCTTCTCAAGGTGGCGTTCGCCGATGACGTTGACCTGATCGAGGCATTCTCGGCGGATAGTCCCGCTGAGTCTTTCGACGTACGGATTTTGCCACGGCGCTCGAGGCACGGTTGGCTTCTCCTCAATTCCAAGGGCCGTCACACGCTTGGTGAACTCGTCGCCGTAGACGCCATCGCGGTCGCACAGCAGGTATTTGGGCGGCGTCTCGAACGGGAAGGCGTTGACGATTTGCTGCCCGGCCCAAGTTGCCGACGGCGCCTCGGTGACGGCGAAATGCAGCACCTTCCGACGATCATGCAACCGCCGGCCCAGGTCAGGCCGGCCCGGATCACGGCATCCATCGCGGCGGCGGTCTCGGCCGCAGGCGTGGTGGAATCGTAGCTGTGATAGAGATAAAGATCCACGCGGTCCGTCTGCAGGCGCGCCAGGCTCGCCTCCAGCGCAGCACGGACGTGCGCGCGGCTGAAGTCGCGCGTGACCTTCGTGACGAGGGTGATTTGATCGCGGCAGCCACGCGAGGTGAGCCAGCGGCCGATGATTTTTTCAGAGGAATGCAGCTCACCGGAAACTTCGCGGATGTCGTCGAGGCCGAGCCGCTCGCGGCGGTAGGCCCGCGCCTGGCCGCCACCGTAGGCCTCCGCCGTATCGAATAACGTGATGCCGTGCGCGACGGCGAAGTCCACCAGGGCGAAGGCGGTCGCCTCGGGGATTTCGCGACCGAAGGTCGTGCAGCCGAGCGCGAGGCGGCGGGCGGGGAAGAGGGACATGGAAAAAGTTCGCGGGCACAGTAAGTGGCGCGGTTCGCCATTTCCACCAGGCGTGTCACGCGATCGATGTCTCCATCGGGTGGGAGTTGATCGCCGGGGGCGATGATCAGGGCGGAGCAGGGGTCAGATTTCGGACAGCAGCACCTCGCGGCCGCCCTCGTCGCGGCTACGGATACCGGCGATGACGAGCTGCATGAGCTCGACTGTTTCCGCGAAGGGGAACGGGCGCTCGCCGGTGCGGAGGTAGCCGATGAAGGCTTCGAGCTGGGATTTGAAGGAGAAGAAAGTGTCGCCGGTCGTGAGATTCACGTGGCCGGCAGTGCCGATGAGCTGAAGGCAGCCGAAGCCGCCGAACATGTCGTAATTGGCCACGACGACCACGTCGGCGCCGTTGCGGTGTTTCAGGTGCACGAGGTTGCGCTCCTTGGTGCCGGTGTTGCGCGCGCTGATGAAGCCGGGCCCGAGGATCGGATACATGCCCTCGAGCGCGTGAATGCCATAGGTCTCCCAGCTCTTGGGCGTCGTGATGCTCACATAGCGGAGGTCGCCGAGCTCGCGGGTCGAGATGTGGTAGGGCAGGTATTCCTTCGCGTAGCGCATGCTGCTCGACGACATGATGGCCTTGCCCTGCGCGACCCAGTCGCGGAACACCTGCAGATCGGGCGCGTTGTCGGTGAGGGGCTTGTCGATGAAGACCGGGAGGCCGGCCTCGATGAAGGGCCGGGCGCGGGCGACGTGCTCGGCGCCGATGTCGGTCGCGATGACGACGGCATCGACCTGGCCGATGACATCGGTGGCCTTGGCGACCACGTGCGGGATGAGAGAGCACTTGGCGACGTGCTCGGCGGTGAACCCGCCGCCGCCCTCGCAATGGATGTGGGTGACTTTCGCCCCGGGAATCGTGAAACCCTCGGCGGGCTGCTTGTTAAGATAGACGGGGATGCCGGCGAAGGGACACTCCTTGGTCATCGCCTCCCGGTTGTAGCCATTGAACATCGCACTCCACGAGTAGGGGTGGCCGTTGCCCGGCGTGCTGCCGAGCATGGCGAGGCGGATGACGTGGGGTTTTGGGACGAGGCTCATGGCGCGACGGCGCTACTCGACGTTGATGGTGAGCCTGCCGGTGCGGTATTCGCGTTCCCATACCGCGATCACGTCGGCCGTATATTTCTCAAGGGAGCGCTTCTCGCCCACGTGCTTGATTAGCTCCGGCAGCCAGCGCTTGCCGAAGCGCACGTGCTGGGTCTCGTCGGCGATGTCGTAGCGGACGAACTGCTCGCTGAGTTGGTCGCCGGATTTCTGGTGGGCCTCAACCCGGCGGTGCCGGTAGGGGAACGCGTGGACTTCGTTGCCCATGGTGAGCATGCAATACTGCATCACCGGCGGAAACTGGCTGCGCCATTTGTAGATGTGCAGGTATTGGGGCGACTTGAACGGGTCCATCGCGTGGGCGCGCATCCACTCGTAGCCCATGAGGCAGTGGCGTACCTCGTCGTAGAGGTGGCGCGCGCTGTCGTATTGGAATTCCCACGGCATGCCTCGCACGGCAAAGAGGACGAGCGCGACGGTCTCGGCCGCCAGCATCTCGGTCGAGTAACGCTCGAACTCCTCCACCGTGTGCTCGGCGTAGTTGTCCTCGGGTGGCATGGCGCCCTGGTCGGCAAAGAGGTTGGTGAAACGCCCGTCGCGCGCCGCCTCGCGCGGGGCGACGAACACGACGCGGCAGGCCGGGCCGGCCGGGGCCGCGTGACGACGCTCGCGGCCGCTGACCCCGCCGCAGGCGGCCAGGAGACCGCGGATGTAGCGCTCCCAGGCCCGGGTGCGGGCGGTGAACTGGCCGGCGCGCTCGGCGCGGCGCAGGATCGGCTCGACCCGGCGCAGCTGGGCCCGCAGGTCGAGGAGGACGTGACCGATGACATGCACGCTGGGCTGGTCGCTGTTCGGGAAGGTCGCGGTCTCGTGGGTCTCGAGCGAGGCGATGAGGCTCGGGATCACGACGCGATACAAGCCGCTGGCGTAGGCAAACTCGTCGGAGGCGTGGAGCAACCCGGCCATCAACCGGACCAGTCCCTCATCCGAGGGCTTCTGGAACGCCGGGGACTGGATCTCGCGCAGCCGGAGGTAGAGCGAGTTGACGTGCTGCGAGTATTCCCAGAGCGAGCGGCCCATCTCGCACTTGAGTTCGAAGGTCGCCGCGCGGGGCAGCCAGCCGGCCAGCTGGACCATGGCCTCGTGCTCGACGTAACGATAGTTGTTCAGCAGGCGCCGGTTCGCATCGATGTCGATGTCGCGCTCGGTGGGGCGGGCGGCCCGTCGGGCCGTTGTGCGCGCGGGGCGGCGGCTCTTGGTCGGGCGGGAACGGGAGGCGGTTTTCATGGCAGGGAAAATCAGCCGAGGACCTGCGCGCAGTGCACGCGGGCGCCGCAATCGGCGGAGGCGAGGGCGGCGAGATTGAAGCGGAGCGTCTGGGCCGCGGCCTCGAGCGAGCACAGGCGGGAGGGCTTGCCCTCGATCTGATCGAGAAACGCGTTGGCCTGCTCGATAAAAGGGGCGTCTCGGTCCGCCGGCGGAAATTCGCGCCACGTCCACTCCGCGTCACCGAGACGGAGCGTGCCCCAGCGGCGGTGGTGCAACTCGACTTTGACGCTGCCGGTGGCGGTGTTGAACTGCACCGTGCTCTCGTTGGGTGCCTGGAACTGGTTGAGGGAGTAGTTCACCAGGCAGCCGCCGTTGCGCGCGCTGACATGCACGGTGTCCTCGACGGTGACGCGCGGCAGCGCCTGATGGGAACAATCGCACAGCACGCTGTCGGTTGGGCCGACGACGCTTTCAACCCAGTTGGCCATGTGGGTCAGGGCATCCTGGATGGCCCCGCCACCGGTCCGGCGGTCGCGGTAATAGGTCTCGGAATAGTGGGCCGCGTGGGTGGGCCGCATGAGCGGGAAGTGCTGGCCGCTGGTAAACGTCGCCTGCAAAACGGGGCCGAATTCGTCGCTGCGCAAAAAGTCGCGAACCTGATTCAGCAGCGGGTAAACGTGGAACACGTAGGCCACCGCCGCCTGCCGGCCGCCGAGGTCGCGGGCCCGCAACAGATCGTCGATCCCGGCGAGGGATTGGGAGAGCGGCTTCTCGATGAGGACGTGGGCTCCGCGCTGCAAAACGCGGATAGCCATGGGCACATGCAGGTGGGCGGGCGTGCAAATCACGACTGCATCGAAGGCCGCTCGCGCCAGCGCCTGTTCCCAATCGGTTTCGGTCGCGACCTGATAGGTTTTCGCGAGCGTCGCGAGCAGGGCCGGGCTGGTATCGCAGGCGGTGACCCGGGCGCGGCCGGTTTTCTGGAAACAGCGCAAATGGCGCTCGCCGATGCTGCCGCAACCAATAATGAGCACCGAAAGTGGAGTCATGGGATAAAGAGGATGGGATAAATTTCGTCCGCACGATCACAATCGAGACGCGATGACGCCAGAATACGCGAGGTTTGCCTTGTGAACCATGCACGCCAACCATAGCCCCGCGAGTGCCGCGTGCCAACTGATGGAGAATACGCGTTGAGCAGCTTCCCGGTTGCGAACCCTCCATCGTTGCAGGAGCGAAGCTCATCTGCGTCTGACTGAACACCCCAACGGCTTCCGCCTTCGCCGGGCCTACGGCGGCGGGCACGGGCTCTGCGAAAAAGTCCAACCGCGCGCGCCGTGGCCCGGCCGGGACCGCTCGATTGCCCCTGTGAGTCGGACCCGCTCCGCCACTTCGCGATCGGCCAGCACATCATCCCGCCAACCGTCGCCAGCGAAGTCGGCCGCGAGAAACCGACCGGTAGCGTCCGTGCCGATGGCAGATACGCCGAGGGTCGCCCGTGACACCGCGCGCAGCACTTGCGCTCGGGGCCACCGTCCGCAACCTCGCGGAATAAGGCGAAATGTCCGGCTACGGTCTGCCCGCCGCGAAATCACGACGCCCATGCCCACCGATTTTCCCTCCGCCACCGCCGCCTCGGTGCGGGTGAAATCCCGCTCCAGTAGATTCCCCGCCCCGCCATGCTCCTAAAATATCACGCGCTCATCCTCCTCTCCATCGCCGGCGCCTCCGCTCAAAACGCGACGGTGCCCGGCAAATTCCACGTCGAGCATCCCACGTTGCTCAACCTGGGCTTCGAGTGGCCCATCACCGGCGACGCGAATCGCAACGCCACCGTCACCGTGAAATTCCGCAAGGTCGGCGACACACCATGGCGCGACGCACTCCCGCTCGTCCGCCTCGGAGGCGAGAGGATTTATCGTGATCGCGAACACCTCGACTACACGGTGCCCGAGGGTTTCGCCGGCAGCATCCTCAACGTGCAACCGGGAACCGAATACGAATGCAGCTTTGTCCTGAGCGACCCCGACGGCGTCGCGGGGCCGGCGACGCAAGTCGTCCGGGTGAAGACCCGCACCGAGCCGAAAGCCCACGCCGGTGGCCGCACCCTGCACGTCTATCCTCCCGATTTCAACGGCCCCCGGCAGGAGCCGAGCTTCACCGGCATCCTGCAGGCGTACTACGGCGCCGGTCTGGGCGATTGGTCGGTGGTCTGGGAGCGTCGGGCGCAACCCGGCGACACGTTGCTCATCCACGCCGGCCTCTATCGGGTGGAGCGGCTGGACTATGTTGACCCGATGATGACGCCCTTCGACGGCTCCATGTCGCTCACGCTCAAGGGCACCGCGGAAAAACCCATCACACTCAAGGCGGCCGGCGACGGCGAAGTGATCTTCGACGGCGACGGCTGTCACCGGCTCTTCGACGTGATGGCCTCGCGCCATCACCTCTTCGAGGGTCTCACTTTCCGCAACACCGACGTCGCAATTTTTGCCGGCCAGAAGGAAGTCCTCGGGGCGGTCGGTCTCACGGTGAAAAATTGTCGCTTTGAAAACATCGGCTTTGGTGTCTGGACCGAGTACGCCGGCTCTTCGGATTTTTATATCGCCGACAATCTCTTCATTGGCCGCGACGACCGTTTCCGGCTCGTCGGTTGGGGTGGGCGCGCGCGATCCCCCGGCAGCCCCAGCTGGCAGGAGCCGCTGTACAAGTCCCACCGTCTGGTCAGTTACTACGCCGTCAAGGTCTACGGTCAGGGGCACGTCATTGCGCACAACGCCATCGCTTATTTCCACGATGCCATCGGCATTTCCACGTATGGCACGCCGCCGTCAGACCCAGACCAACGCGCCTCGTCGATCGACATTTACAACAACGATCTGCACATGATGAACGACGATTTCATCGAGCCGGACGGTGGCGTGCATAATATTCGGATTTTTAACAACCGTTGCACCAACGCGAGCATGGGCGGCCTGAGCGCCCAGCCGGTCTTTGGCGGTCCCGCCTACTACATCCGCAACACGCTCTATAATGTCCCGCGCGGGGTGGCCTTCAAGTTCGGCGGCAAGCCCGCCGGTTTGTTCGTCTATCACAATACGATCATCTGCGAAAACCAGGCCGGCGGCACCGCCGCGAACGTGCATTATCGCAACAACCTCATCCTGGGGCGCGATGATCCGGAACGGGGTATCCTGCGAGTGGGCAATTCCCACAGCATCAATTCATCCGACTACAACGGCTACCGACCGAACAAGGGTGCCAAGGCGCAATACGTCTGGTTTGCCCCGCCGGCCGGACAGACGATCTATGAGCCCAAGTCCGGCGACTGGAAAACCTTCGCCACGCTCGCCGAATTCCAGGCGGGCACCGGGCAGGAGAAACATAGCCGTGAAATCGACTTCGACGTCTTCACCCATGTACCGCAGCCGAACGCCGCCAAACCTTACGCGGTCCATCACGCCATGGATCTGAATTTCCAGCTCAAGCCCGGTGGCCGTGCGATCGACGCCGGCGAAGTCATTCGCACCGTCAACGATGACTTCAGCGGCAAGGCCCCCGACCTCGGGGCGCTGGAAGCGGGAGCGGCACCGCCCCACTACGGGCCGCGCTGGCTCACGTGGCAGCCGTTCTACCGATGACCTGCCGGGAGAAAGAACAACCAATGGAAGGCGGGACGCCCAGAACCGTGAAGTTGGGCAGGAGAAATTTGGCCAGGAAGACTTCCCGCCATCGACGTATTGGTTTGAAGGTTTTCCACGAGCAAATTTTCCTGCCCCAATCTTCCGGCCGCAATCGTGACGCGGCCTTTTTCTCGGACTGCGCCGAGAAAGACCAGCTTCGCCGCCTTTCGATTCCGGAGATTTCACCACAGAGGCACGGAGGGCACAGAGGCGAACCACGGATTTCTCGGTGTGCTCTGTGCCTCGGTGGTGTGAATGGTTTGGTTGTGCAGTTAAGCAGTAAGGAAAACATGTTGGTCTCTACCGTCGGAGAGTTAGACACCCATTGAGCCCTAAGAATCTGGAGCCAACTTTTCCGCAGCGGCGGACCATGAAATATCCGGATAAACCCCTGCCCAAAACTATGCACAGAAAACTGATCTGGCGCAGCTGGCCGCTCCTCGGCGTTTCCCTTCCACTGGTGGTCGCGGCCGCCGCGCCCCAGTCCAATCGCGACTGGCCCGCCTACCTCGGCGAGGGTGCGGCGCACTACTCGGCGGCGCAGCAAATCACGACGGCCGACGTCGCCCGGCTCGCGCCAGCGTGGGAGTTTCAAACCGGCGACATCGCGCCGGGCCGGAGTTCCGAGATGCCCTGCAACCCCCTCATCGTCGACGGCATCCTCTACGGCGTCACGGCGCAACTCGCACTCTTCGCCCTCGACGCGGCGACCGGGCGCGAGTTGTGGCGCTTCACTCCCGATCGCCTCAATCAGGGCGGGCAGGGCTCGTTCAGCCGCGGCCTCGCGCTGTGGCGGGAGGGTGCCGAGCGGCGTCTGCTGTTCACGGCGGGACCGATCCTGCACGCCATCGACCCGGCCACGGGAAAGTTGATCCCGGCGTTTGGCGACCGTGGTCGCGTCGATTTGCTCGACGATCTCGATCACGACACACGCGGGCTCAGTCTTTCCGCCAACGCCCCCGGCGCGATTTACCGCGACCTGATTATCCTCGGCATGCGCGTGGGTGAAGGGCCGGCGCCCGCTGCGCCGGGGCACATCCGCGCCTACGATGTCCGCACCGGCAAACGCCGGTGGATCTTTCACACCATCCCGCACCCGGGAGAATATGGCTACGACACGTGGTCACCCGATTCGTGGAAAACGAACGGCGGCGCCAACTGCTGGGCGGGTCTCGTCGTCGACCCGGAACGCGGACTCGCCTTTGTGCCGACGGGTTCGGCGGCCTTCGACTTCTGGGGTGGCGACCGCATCGGCGACAACCTGTTCGCCAATTGTCTCATCGCGCTCGACGCCGCGACCGGAAAGCGCAGGTGGCATTTTCAATTCGTCCACCACGATCTCTGGGACTACGATCTGCCCGCGCCGCCGGTGCTTTGCGAAGTCACGCGCGCGGGCAGAAAAATCGCCGCGGTCGCGCAGGTCACGAAGACGGGGCAGGTGTGGGTCTTTGATCGCGAGACGGGCGAGTCGCTGTTTCCGTGGCGCGAGGAACCGGTGCCGCCGTCGGACCTCCCAGGCGAGGTGGCGGCGAAAACGCAGCCAATTCCCTCGAAGCCCGCGCCGTTTGCGCGGCAGCGGTTCACCGAGGACGAGGTGACGACGCGCACCCCGGCCGCACGCGAAGCCGTGTTGCGGCAACTGCGCGCCGCGACGCCCCACCAGCTCTACGATCCGCCCAGCGAACGCGGCACGGTGATTCTCCCCGGCTTCCACGGCGGCGCGGAATGGGGCGGCCCCGCGGTCGATCCGCGCGGCGTCCTCTATGTCAACAGCACCGAGATGGTGTGGACGGTGCAGATGGTGCCGGCCGCGGTGCTGAGCGCTGACGCCAGGACCCTCTATGCGCAGCTCTGCGCGGCGTGTCATGGCGCGAACCGCGAAGGCAACGCCGTCGCGAGCATCCCCAGTCTCGCCGCGATCTCCGCGCGATTGCAGCCCGAGGAAATCGGCGAACGCCTGCGCAGAGGTAAAGGTATGATGCCTGGGTTCAACTTTCTGTCCGCCGCCTCGCGCGACGCGCTCGTGAGTTTCCTGATTGCGCCGGACTCGGCCGAGGCCACCGCGACGCGTGCGCCCAGCGATACCGCAAACGCCGACGCCAGCGCCAAGCTGTCCAGCCCCTACGTCATGACCGGCCACAACCGATTCTTCGATCCCGACGGCTACCCGGCGATTCGCCCACCCTGGGGCACGCTCAACGCCATCGATCTCAACACCGGCGACTACCTCTGGAAACGTCCCCTTGGCGAATCGCCGGAGCTTACCGCACCGGGCGAAACACCGACCGGCACCGCAAATTACGGCGGCCCGGTGGTGACGGCCGGCGGCGTGCTCTTTATCGCGGCGACGAGGGACGAAAAATTCCGCGCATTCTCCGCCGCGACCGGCGAGATCCTTTGGGAAACCGTGCTGCCCGCCGCCGGCTACGCGACGCCGGCGACCTACGAAGTCGGCGGCCGGCAATTCGTGGTCATCGCCTGCGGTGGCGGAAAACTCGGCACGAAATCGGGCGGCAGCTACACGGCGTTCGCCTTGCCGGTCCGTCCGTGATTGGGCTGGAAGGAGACTGGATTTTCAGGGGGATCGGATCCGGGAGGGGGGGCGAATGAACTGCGGCGATCCCGCGACACGACTGCGTTCTCCAATCTCTGTCCATGCGTGGTTTCTCGTCTGCCGCGCGACGACGTCGCGCATCCGCACTCTCCGCCGACCAGCATGGAGGCAAAAACATGTGGGGTAAAAAATCCAAGCGCGATGCCGGCATCTTTTACCCGCCATCTTTTTGCCAAGATGATTGGCGGTTTGGGGAATTATTCCCCTGCCACCGATTCCTTTGCCATGGGATTGGTCCTGGTTCCTGGTTTTGGCCTCCCGCAGATTCAGAAAGACCACAGATGGCCGGATTCCGGGGATTGCATCTGTGGCCTTTCTGAATCTGTGGGAGGTCATATATTTCAATCGGTGGCTGGGACCGGCCACCAGACCATCAACTCCCGCAAACCAGGCCGCCGGATTTATCCTGAAACAATCTTCCGAGATGATCGTGACGCGCTACACCCGGGGGAACGGTCGGAAACATCATTTTACCTCTGCCTTGGGTGTGGGGAGGGAGGTAAAATGATGGAGGGTGAATGATGGCGGAGGAGGCACGTGTTCTGCGCCGCGCTCCGCTGGGCTCGCGACTTTCACGGATGACGGCAGAAACAGGATGGGCAGAAAAAGGGAAACGCCTGGTGCCCTTGAAGTGAGGGCCGTCAACCCCGGCGATTCAAAAGCTCCCCTTGATCCCAAGGGTCCACAGGGCGCCGATGTCGGTGCGCTGGCGGAGCCGCGCATAGGCAGGCGTGACCTCGCCGTAAACCTCGGTGTCGTCGTACACCCCGGTCGCGTTGCGCACGTTGGCGAACAGGGCGAACCGCCGCCGAAGGTTGAACTCGGCCGACACGTCGAGGTAGAGGCGATCAACTTCCCAATTGAAGGCGTCGGGCGCGACGCTGAAGCCCGTCGCCACCCGGCCCGCGCGCTGGCGGCCACGGTAGTTCCAATTCAAGCGCGCGTTGTAGCGCGGACGGGTGAGGCTCACGCCCCAGCTCGCGCTGCGCGGCACAAACCCGGCGAAATTGCCGTTGTCGTCGCCCAGGGCGCGTTGCGTGCTCGCGTTGGCAAAGACCTGCACGCCGCGGGCCCACGCCGGGAGAAACGTGAGCGCCTGCTTGTAGTCGATGTTCCATCCCTCCATCCGCACCGGCGCCGCGATGTTATATTGCGACGCCACCTCGTAGGCGCCGTAGATCGCGGGATCCACATTGTACAGCGCGAGAAAATCCGACGTCGCGGGGAAGATGGTGCTGCCGAAGAAATTCCCGAACTGCCGCCGGAAGGCGCCGACCGAGAAATGGCCGACGCCCTCGAAATAGTGCTCGAGCCGCACCTTCACCGTGCGGGCCGACCAGGCCTTGATGCCGATATTGCTGACGCTGATCCGGTTGTTGGTGCCGGGCGGCGACTCCGTGTCCGGCAGGGTCAAGCCGCCCGCGTACTGGTTGAAGTCGGGCCGGCCGACGGACTCGTAATAGGCCGCGCGGGCGATCAGGTTTTCGCGGAGATTGAAACTCGCGTTCAGGCTGGGGAACAACCGGAGGTACTCCTTCTCCGCCCGCAGGCCGCGATCGAGATACGTCAGCTGGGAAACGCCGAGTGCGTCGGTGGCGGGCAGGATCGTCAGCGGCCGGCCGTTGGTGCCCAAGACCACGCGGCCGCCAGCGTCGCGGCGGTAGTTGCGGGTCAAATCCGTGAGCGGGCCCTCGGCGTCGATGTTGGTTTGTTCGGCCCGCAGCCCGCCCACCAGCTTGAGTCGGCGCTGGAAAAATTGCACGTCGCCCCGCACATACGCCGCGGAGATGAGCTCCGCGGCATACTTCGAGAGCCCCACCGCCGAGCGGTACCACGTGTCGGCGTTGGTGGTGTAGTAATTCGGCCGCGCCTGGGCCAGCGCCCAGAGTTGCGCGTTGCTCGGCCACTGGGCCGCCGGGTGGCCAAACGGCATCACCCGCTGCGAGAAACTTGGGTCGAGATACGGTGCCGCCCCGTCATCCCCGCCGGCGGGAACCGTGCTCGCCCGGCCATCCGCGCCGACGAAGGAATACAGCCGCGTACCCCCGCGGAGATCGCGGGTCCACTGACGGAAGTCCACACCGGCCTTGACGGTGACAGGCACTGCGGCGGCGAAGTCGCGCCGGACGCTGGCGTAGGCGCTCCGCTTGAGATCCGTGATGTCGTTCTGAATGCTGTTGGATGAAACCAGCGCGTACGAGCTGAGGCTGTACGGATCGACCCGCGCGCCAGCTGCGTCCGACACGGTGATCCGCCCGGGGCGGAGGTACTGCACGTCTTCGAAAGCCACGGTCAGGCCGGTGCGCCGGACCTGCGTGTTGTTGAAGAAACCCTTGTCGATGTCCCGTACGCGGTTGGTGCCCTGGGAGTGGCCCAGACCCGCCTCCATCTTCCACACGGCGCCGTCGTGCCTCCAGACCAGGGTGGGCATCCAGGTGCGATTGATGCGATCGCGGCCCCCCGCCGCCAGTTGCAGATCCCCGGCGCCGAGGTCGCCGCGTGTGAGCGTCGGGCCAAAATTTCCCGGCAGCACCCGGTTCACATTGAATGTCAGCAGCCGGTTCGTCGTGTCGGCGTTGAAGGAGAAGAACTGAAACGAGAATGCGAGGCGGTCTTCGCGTGTGAGCTTGTAGTCGGCCGTAAAGCCGAAGGAACGGCGGATGGTATCCTTGGGCGCATCCCGCACGGCGTAGGTGGAGAGGTACGGTCGATCCGGGGTGGTGTGGGGAAAGGCGGCGCCCGTGGTGGCCGCAGTGCCCCCTCGCCAGGTGTTCTGGTTGAAATCCTCCGCCGTGTACTGCCGCGCCGTGCCGCCCGCGATCGTGAAGCCGAAACGCCGGTTCACCGGCCGCACGTAGGAAAAATCGAAACTCGGATGCACCTTGCGCGTCGGCTGCTCGCGCGGGCCCGGCGTCCGGTTGAAGTGCCGGGCGTTGTCCCGCATCGCCAGCGCCGCGGTGAGGTTGAGGAGCGGCTTCACGCGCTCAAACGAACTCCGCGGCACCATGTTGACCGATCCGGCCAGCGCCGCACCCTGCGACTCCGGCGTTGGCGAGAACGAGACCTCGAGGCGGGCGATGTTGTTGATCGACGCCATGTCGACCTGCACCGAACGCCCGGTGTTGTTGTCGCCGCCGGTGCTCGCGAGGCTGAAGCCGTCGACGGTGATCGGCACGTGGGCGGAGGGCACGCCATCGATCGAGATGCCGCGGGCATAGCCGCCGCCGTACTCCACCGTGACACCAGGCAGGAACTTCAGGAATTCGCCGACGTTGCCCTCGGCCACGTGCCCGAACTCCCCGGTGGACACAACCTGCTTGATGTTGGCGGCGAAACGCTGCTCGTTGATTGCAATGGCCGCAGCGTCCATTTCGCGGGAGACCCCCACGACAAACTCCGCCAGCCTGACCGTCTCGTCACGCCCGGGAGTTCCGCGCGGTGCCACCTCGGTCAGCGTGAGATCGTGCGTCACCGTCGCCGCCGGCCCGACCTGCACCTCGTTCACCTGCGGCGGCAGCCCGGTGAAAAACCCCCTCAACCGCACGGTGCCCGCCGGCACCGAGCCGAGCCGGTAATTGCCAGCCGCGTCGGTGAAAGTCTCAAGCGTGGTGCCTTCGATCGTGATACGGGCGTTCTCCACGAATTCGCCGCTGCGGCCGTTGAGCACGCGGCCCTCGATGGTGCCGGTTGCGCGAGCGGGTGGAGCGGCCAGATCCGCAGCGTTGGCGCGAGCGCCGAGGGGCGCAGCCGGGAGCAGGCAAAGCCCAAGCGCGAGCCAGCGGAGCGAAATGGGGTGGTTCATCGGATGACGGGCGAAGGGGGAACTTCAGGGTGATTATTGGCAGGAAACTCGATCTTCAGGGGGCTCAGATCCAGGAGGGGTTTATCCTATCGCCCGCAGTTAAGACTTGGCTGGAGGTGCGCAACTCATTGAGAACGAGTCATGACAAGCCAGACAACGCAGGTGGTGGAGCTTCACCCGGCGGGTGAAGCGGAGGGGCAATTTCGGTTCGCGTGCGCCGGCG
>SXSC01000248.1 GCA_005792355.1 Opitutaceae bacterium | reverse complement strand
TTCGAATCCTGTCGCCCCGACCATTTTTCTTCGGTCACGAATGGCAGACCCTGATCCGTCCCTGAGAGTAAACCATCGAAGCCTGGTGGAGCTCGCCTGCCCCGGGTATTCGTGGCCTCCGTGGTGAACACAGATTGCCCCTTCTTTGGCTTGCCAGCCGGAGGCCGGGTACGACCGCCGCCGAGCGAAAAATGTGGGCTGCGCCTTTTTGCGGACACTGCTCACCCGACTCCGAAGAACCTAAACCATGACGTAACCGCGCGCTTCGCGTCATGACCCCGAATGGCGCTTAAGTTTTATTCCGGGCGGCGATAGCTGTTACCATGGCAGATTTCGAAGTCGTCGAGGACTTTTGGCAGAGGAATGGGTGGCAAGGGAATGAAAGGTCGGCGGATTTATTCCTCTGCCACCGATTCCTTTGCCATCCTGCCCCAGCGCCCATCGCCGAAATTGGACCCGCAAGGTCCAGGGAAAGACCGTGAGCCTCGCCGTCTCGCGGGCGCAATCCGTGTTGCTCGCCGCAGCCATCGCCAACTGGCGCACGGCGCAGACCTCGTCTCGCTCAAAGCGAAGCAGCAGGTAAGCCGCGGCGTGCTCTTCGCGACCCTGCCAGACACGCAACGCCGCAAGCGCCTCAGCAAGAGATTCCTCGGCATTACTTAAGCGCCATTCCGTCATGACCCCGACGGACAGTCCCGCCGCCACGAACGCATCAAAACGGCCAGTCCTCTGCGTCGCGCGATTTCTTGTGCGCCCCGTCCGGCGAGGGATCGGGCGACGGGCCGGGCGGGGATTTCTCACACTCCTCCCAAGTCACCCCAAACGGCGCTCCGCCCTCGGTGTAGCCGGCGATGAAGGCGAAATTTTCATCGGACTCCACCCCATCCACGCCGGCCGCCACTCCGCTTCGTTCCGCCCGGCGGCGGGCGTTCGCGAGCTGGCCGCCCTCCAGCGTGCGGGCAAGCTGCTCGCGCCATTTCACGTCAAACACGATTCCGAGCGCGGTCAGTTCCGAGATTGCGCTCGGCCAATCCACGCCGAAGCGCTGGCGATAACTCTTCGCGATGCGGGCGGGCGGCCGACCGTACTGCAGCGCGAGCCAGGGCCCGGCTGATTGCAGTCGCCCGGCGCGGTTCGTTCCCAGGGTGCGCGGCGGCAGCGGACGATTTTTCTTTCGGCTCATGACGAATTTCTTCCTTCGTACTTCAACCATCCGGACATCCGCGCGAAACAGATCCGGCGCGCCGCCCGTTGGCAACTCATTTGGCGCAATCGCACCCAGCCGGACGACAACGGTTTCGCCCCCGCGCGCCCGCTGCTGAATCCGCGCGGCTTCCCTTACGAAGGAAGTGCGGCGCAAATCGACGACGCGGGTTTTGACGGCCAGGCGGGCTAGTTCGGAGACTTTTTTCCGGCGAGCAGGAGCACCACATCCCAGTTGAAGCGGACGAATTTGTAGAGCGCTTCCTCCAGGATGCGCTCCTGATCGCTGTGGGCGCCAAAGCCTTTGGGGCCGTCCTCGCTGTCGATCATCGGCCCGATACCGAAACACTGCACCCCGGCGGCGCGCAGATACGCCATATCCGTGGCGCCCGTGCTCATCGTCGGCAGCGTGATGACACCGTAGTGCCGCTTGATCGCCGACTCGATCACCTCGAACGCCTCCGTGCTGAGGCTCGACGGCGGCGCGCCCGGCCGGCTGTGCCCCGGCGCCCGCTCCAGCTCAATCGCCGGGTCGTTGATCACCTGGCGCAGCTGCGCGAGGAAGCGCGTCATGTCCTCGTCGGGCAGTGCGCGAATGTCCAACGTCGCCTCCACCTCGGAGGGGATGACGTTCACGCGATAGCCGCCACTGATCATGTTGGGCGAGATGGAAGTGCGCAGGGTCGAGTAATAACGCGGCTGGTTTTCGGCAAGATACTCCTGGGCCGAACCCGATTCATCCCCCCGCAGGATCGCCCGGTAGCGGGCCGCCTCCTCCGGCGGACTGATCGTCGCGAGTCGTTCGAAGAAGGCCCGCGTCGTCTCGTTCAGACGCATCGGGGTCTGCCAGTCGGCGATGTTCGCAATCGCGCGGGCGAGATGGACCACCGCGTTGGAGCGCAACGGCACCGAGCCGTGGCCGGCCACGCCGCGGGCGATCACCCGGATGCGATTCGGAATTTTCTCCGTCGTCTGCACGCTGCCATATTGGACCTTGCCGCCGCTGCGCACGATACTCCCTCCCTCGGCCAGACAGAACTCCGCATCGATCTCGGCCAGGTGCTCGCGCACCATGAACTCAATCCCAAACTGCACCGCGCCTTCCTCTCCCGCCTCCGCGAGGAAGATGACGTCGCGCTCCAGCGGCACCCCGCTCCGCTTCAGCAGCAGCATCGTCATGAGAGAAACCGCCACGTTGTCTTTGTCGTCCACGGTGCCGCGGCCGTAGATGTGGCCGCCTTCCCGCGCCGCCGAGAAGGGCGGATGTTTCCATTTCTTCGGGTCCACATTGACGACATCGGTGTGCCCCATGATGAGCAGCGGACGCCGCGTGCCGTTGCCGCGGATCCGCGCGACGAGGTTGGGCCGCTTCGGATCGAGCGCGAAGATCTTCGTCTCGATGCCCTCCGCCGCGAGCACGCCCTTGAGATATTCCACCGCCGGCAGTTCGTTGCCCGGGGGATCGCTCGTGTCCAGCCGCACGAGCGCCTGGAAATGCCGCAGCGCTTCCTGGTCCACCGCCGTCCAATCGATCGCCGCCGGCGGCTCGGCCGACCGGACCGGCGAAAATAACAACGACGACGCGACCAGGCAGGCGAGGCAGGGGAAACGCATGGGAGGGCATCGTTACAAAGACGTGCGCGCGAAAACGTCGATGGAAATTTCCAGGTCGTGACCGAGGTTTCTGGCCCGTCGGCCATCTTTTTCGGCGGGCCCTCCATCAGCGGAGATTGAATGACGCCGCCCAGAGCACGCTCGCCGGAAGGCTGGAAGCAGATCCGTTCGAATCGGGTCCGGCGGTTTCGATTCACACGCTTCAGGTTTGCGGACTGGCCACGCTTTCCACCACCGTGCTCCCGACCAGCCGCCATTGGTCTTCCCCGAATTTTTTGCGATGAGCGTCCGCCGTCCCGAAATCTTTGTCAGCGCCACCAGTTCCGACCTCCGTTCTTGTCGGCAGACGGTGAAGGAAGGGCTGCTCACGCTCGGATGCGTACCGGTTGAACAGACCAACTTTCCGCCCGACCACCGGATCGTGCGCGACATGCTGCGCGCGAAAATCGCCGCATGCGATGCCGTCATCCATCTCGCGGGCGAGTGCTTTGGCGCCGAGCCTCTCGCCCGCGATCCATCTGCGCCGCGCCGGAGCTACACGCAGATCGAATACGATCTGGCGCGCGAACTGGGCAAACCTCTGTACGTTTTCCTCTGTGGTCTGGAGTTTCCGTACGACCCGCATACGCCGGAAGAGCCGGAGAAGCACCGGCTGCAACAGGCCCACCGCGGCTTCTTCACGCTCCGGTGTGGGTCGTGAGGGATGAAACGTGAGGCATCAGGTCGAGTTTGCCGCAGAAGAAGAGGATTCTGGCGCGGTAGTTTTCGAACCGCCGGAAGCCGCGGGCGTCCGACTTGATCGCTTGGATC
>SXSC01000247.1 GCA_005792355.1 Opitutaceae bacterium | reverse complement strand
GTGAGCGTGCCGAGCGTATGGGTGACGCCAGCGCCGCCGGTCAGCCGGTCAGAGACGAAGTTGATCGTGGGTGTGGTGCCCGACACCGTGGTGTTGCGGCCAAAATTGAGGCCGGTGTCGTTGGCAAGTTCCAGCGTGGTGCTGTTGGCGGTGAGCGCCAGGTTGCCGGCGCCAAGGGCTGCGGCGTTAGTGGTGGCGCGAAGCGTGCCACTGGAAACCGTGGTCGTGCCGGAGTAGGTGTTCGCACCGGAGAGGGTCCAGGTATTCGCGCCACTCTTGGTGAGTCCGCCGGTACCGCTGACCACACCGGAAATGCTGCCCGCTCCGGTGCTGGTGGTGGTGAGCGTGAGCAGATTGCCGCCGTTGGCGACGGCGCTGCCAATCACCAGCGCGCCCGTGCTCCCGGTGGTAAAAGAGGCGGCGGCGCCAAGCGCCAGTGCCAGCGTCGGATCGAACGTCTGCGTCGAATCGTCCTGATGGGAAATGCCGCTCGCTCCGAGCGTGAGGATTGAGCTGTTCGTCGCGGAAAAGGTGAAGGCGCCGGTATTGGCCGTGTTGGCGAAAAGAATCCCGGCCACGCTGCGATTTGCCGCGATGGTTGGGTTGTTTGTCGCCGCAGTGTCAAAGCTGGCGATGTCAGTGGTCGTGTTATCCGTGGGAGCGACGGCCCCCGTCCAATTCCCACCGGTTGCAAAATCCGTACCGACATTCGCCCACACGATGGTCGCTGCTTCAACGTTGACCAACGCACCCAACCCGAGCGCACACCCAACCAGCAACCGCACCAACGCGAAGGCGGGGGCTCGCCGGGGGTGGTGTGGTCCCATTGTTTTCATGGAAGCCGAGCCTCTGCCACTTCGTGAATCGGAAAAAACATGGCGAACCCCGCGTGCAGACAACGGCGAACACATCACCAGTCCAAACCCCATCGTGAAGCCCCGAAAGGGTCGATCTCTTGGATGCAACAGTACCCGTCGTTTTAAGGCCATATCAGGGTGAATGCTATTTTTGGCCTAACTGGCGCGTCAAAGACAAGGTCTATCTAGGGTAAATTCCCTAATTTTACAAGGTTAGAAACGGGCGGTTCTTCCGCGTCGGTCAGCCTGAAATCCATATCTGGGAAACCGGGCGGCGAGCTCAGCATTTCGGACGTTTTTTTCGGCCGGGTACGCCGCGGCTTTTTCGCTGATTCGAAATTGATTCGATTGCTGTTGGAGGCAGTTTGAACTCACTTCGATACGTCCTGTGCCGTCGCTCCGCGCGGCGTCCCGGCGCCGCCGCCACGTTGCCTTCGCCCCAAAATCGTCCGTTCCCAAAAAATCATGCATCATCTCCCCCAGGTTATCGGCCCGTCGCTTCCTCCGTTTTTCATCAATCGCCGCCGATTTCTCCAGACCGCATCGGCGGGTCTGGCCGTGTCGGCCCTCGGCACCTATGGCGCCGATCTCGTCAACCAGAAGCCCAAGCGCGTCGGGCTCATCGGGGCGGGGTGGTACGGCAAGAGCGACTTGTGGCGGTTGGTACAGGTGGCCCCGGTCGAGATCGTCGCGCTCTGCGATCCCGACACGCAGATGCTCGCGGGGGCGGTGGAGATTGCGCAGCAACGCCAGAAGTCGAAACGGGCGCCCCGGACCTTTAAGGACTACCGCGAGATGCTGCGGCAGGAGCAATGCGACATCGTGCTCATCGGGTCGCCCGATCACTGGCACGCGTTGCAGGCGATCGCGGCGATCGAGGCCGGCGCGGATGTTTATCTGCAAAAGCCGATCAGCGTCGACGTGCTCGAGGGCGAGGCGATTCTCGCGGCGGCGCGGAAGCACCGGCGCGTTGTCCAAATCGGCACGCAGCGGAAGAGCACCCCGCATCTGGTCGACGCGAAGCAGCGGGTGATCGACGCGGGCCTGCTCGGCAAAATCGCGCACGTCGAATTGTGCTGCTATTTCCACATGCGGGCGAACGGCAACCCGCCGGTGACGCCCGTGCCGGAGTTTCTCGATTACGACCTCTGGACCGGCCCGGCGCCGCTGCGCCCGTACGACGGCCTGCCGCACAAGCGCTGGTGGCGGACGTTTACGGAGTACGGCAACGGCATCGTGGGGGACATGTGTGTCCACATGCTCGATACGGCGCAGTGGATGCTCGGTCTGGGCTGGCCGAAGCGCATCAGTTCGGTGGGCGGCATCTATGTGCAGAAGGACGGCAAGTCGAACATCACCGACACGCAGACGGCGACGTTCGAGTTCGAGGGGCTGAACGCCGTCTGGCAGCACCGCACGTGGGGGTCGCCGCCGGACGCCGACTATCCGTGGGGACTTTTCATCTATGGCGAGAAGGGCGTGCTCAAGGCGAGCACGCGACGCGCGGATTTCATCCCCTTCGACAAGAACGCGAAACCGCTGGGATTCGAGTGCGTGTTTGAGCGGGAGAAATTCCCGGAGGATGTGACCGAGAAAGACAACGAACTCAACGCAGCGCCCGCGACGCGCCGGCACATGCTCGATTTCCTCGCGGCGATCGAGAAGCGCGGCCGGCCGGTGGCGGATGTGGAGCTGGGGCACATTTCCACGGCGAGCTGCATTCTGGCCAATGTCGCGATGAAGGTGGGGCGTCCGCTAAGCTACAATCCGGCGAAACGGGAAGTCACGGGCGACCGCGAGGCGACGCAGCTGTTGGCGCGGGCGTATCGCGCGCCATGGACGCGGCCGGTGGTGGGCTGAAGTGGAGACGAGGCGGGTGGTCCGCGAGGTGAGGGCACCCCGCCTTCCGCAGGCGGATCAATTCATTCGAGGTGCGTTTTACCTCTGAGCGAAGCCACTGAAAGGTGGAACCCGATGTCCTCATCGGGTTTTGGATTGCACGCCCTCAGATCAGCCCGTTGGGGACAACGGGTTCCACCTCGGACTGAATCGTTGGCTCAGACGGCTCGCCGCGGACTCAGCGGCGCGGTCCCTGGCGGTTCAGCGTGTAGGTTAACAAAATCGCGCGTTTTTCCCCGATGAGTCGATTGACGCGGAGGTAGTCGCGGTCGAACAGATTGTTAATGTTCAGCGCCAACGTGTGATCGTAGCTCGCCCTGCCCGGGAGTCGGTAGCGCAGGCCGATGCTCCAGAGGTTGAACGACGGCGTGCCGAGGGCGTACTGCCCCGTAGTGCGGGTGACAACGCGGGCGCCGGTGCCGGGGGTGGTGACGTAGGTGTCGCCGGCAGTGGGGGCCTCGGTCGGCGTGCGTGAGAGATAGGAGACGCCGATATTGGCGGAGAAGCCCTTCAGCGCGGCGCGTGACGGCGAGTATTTCAAGTAGAGGCTGCCATTTTGGGGGGAGACGCCGTTGACGCGCCGGCCGATCGCGGCGGGGAAGGCGCTGCCGAAGTCCGTGTAGATGGAGTAAACGTGCCCCCAGCTGCCGCCGGCGGAATACTCGTCGGTGAGGCGCCAGTTGACGTCGATTTCGTAGCCGCGCACGAGCTGATTGCCGTCGCGGCGTTGGATTTGGATGAAGTTGCCGGAGCCGAGCGGGGTTTCCTCAATTTCGGTCACAACCACGTTTTCGCGAATCGCGTAGTAGCCACTGACGGTGTAATTCAAGCGGTCGTTGAAGGCCGTTCCCTTGAACCCGTAGTCGTAGCCGTTGGCGACTTCGGACTTGAAGGTAGGATCGAAGTGGGTCGCGGCGTTGTCGTTTTGAGACACAAAGTAGCTTTCGCTGTAACTGGTGTAGACGCGAAAGTTCGGCGTGATTTTATAGTTGAGGCCGACGTTTGGTTTCAGGAATGAAACATGTTTGTCGATCAACGATCCCGTGACGTAGCCGGCCGGCGTGGCAAAACCGATGTAGTCAGTATCGCGGAAACGGACCGCGTCGTAGCGCGCGCCGACGAAGCTCAGCAGGCGGCCATCCAGGAAGGAGGTTTGCTGTCGAAGGAGGCCGCCGAAGACGGTGGTGCGGCGTTTTTGGTGGGCGGTCTTTACGCCGATCGTCGGGTCGAGCGGCTTGGGGAAGTAGGGAATCGGTCCGATCGGATTGTAGTTCTGGTCGAGGGTGACGGTGCGCGCGATGTTCCACGCCACGAGATCGGGATTGGTCGGGCCGGCGTAGTTGAGGGCCGGGTCCCAGCGATAGTAGTCGTTGATGTCGAGGGTGACGAGGGTGCGGTGTTCGAGCTTTTTGCCGTTGGTCCAGTAGTGGGCCAGCATGTCGCCCTGGAAGCCGCCGCCATCTTCGATGATGCGTCTGGTGTTCGGCGTCGCGCCGCGGGCGTTGGTGATCGGCGGAATGACGCCGTTCGCGGCGGGGGCGGGGTTGATATTGAAGGAACCCCAGCCGGTGTTGGAGTTGAAGTCCCAGCGGCGGGCCCAGTAACGGTTGGCGGCAATCCGGGTGCTCCAGACATCGGAGAGTTTCTTGTCGTAGACGGCATTGATGCCGGTGTTGCCGCGGTCGAGTTGGCTGATGGGGCCGAAGGCGTTGTAGCTGGCGAGATTCTTGGCGTAACCGACAACGACATCATCCGTGTTGGAGGCGGTGCCCTTCTGGTCGGTGATGAGCGGGGCGGAGCTGTTGGGTGCGTGGCGCACCTGGAGGAAATATTCGAGCGAGAGGAAGAGGTTGGAGCCGTCTTTGAAGTCGTGGCTCACCGCCAGGTAGTATTCCTGGTTGCGGTTCCGGGCGTAATCCATGTCGAACTCTTTCTGATAGTGGCTGCCGGTCAGCACGTAGTTTGTCATGCCGAGGGAGGTGCGGAGGAGCGGGCCGGTGGTTTCGAGCGTGACACGTTGGGTGCCCTCGTCGCCGTAGTTGAAGGAGAGGCGCTGGTTTTCGCGGGCCTTGGGCTGCTTGGAGACCATGTTCAACATGCCCCCGGGGGACGTGCGCCCGTAGATGGCGGCGTTGGAGCCCTTGATGATTTCCAGGCGGTCGACGTTGCTGGAGCCGTAGCGGCCAAGACGAAAAAAACCGTCGCGCAATTGGGAGGTGGAGCCGAACCCACGGAGGTTGAAATTACCGCCGACGTCGAGGCCGGTGAAGCCGCCGATCTGGATCACGTTGTCGGAGAGTTCGAAAATGCCGAAGTCCTCGAAGAACTCGGCGGTGAGGACGTTGACCGTGTATGGCAGGTCGATGATCTTCGTTTTCACGCGGCTGCCGGTCATGGTCTCGGCCGCGATGTAGCCGCGGTCTTCGCTGGCGGTGACGTTGAATTCAGAGAGCTTGACGACGTCGTCCTGCGCCTTGGACGGGCCGGAGGAGGCGCCGGCTGTCGGAGCCGTTTGAGCGGGGAGGGAGCCGAGGGTCAGGGCCAGACAGGCGGCGCCGGCGGCAAGGGCTTGGCAGGTGAGACGGAAGTTCATGGGTTGGTCAGGGTTCTGGTGGATGCGGGCAAAGGAGCTGGGGTACGGGGTACCGTCGTGCCCGGTAGGCACGAAGGCGTCGAGCATTCCTTTTGCGCCGCTCGACAGAAGCCCGGCTTTGCTTTCATCGTTAACCAATGAGTGCTGCCGTGACCATGAAAACGATCGCGGAGCAGGCCGGGGTCACCCAGGCCACGGTCTCCCTGTGTCTGGCGAACAACCCGCGCATCCCGCCGGCCACCCGCGAACGCATCCAGGCGCTGGCGCGCAAGCTCGGCTACCATCCGAATCCCTATATTTCGACGCTGATGCGGCATCGGCGGCAGGGCCGGCCGCTGAAGGACAAGCCGCCCCTTGCGCTCGTGTGTGCCCAGCGCACCGCGAACGGCTGGCGGGAGCACACGGCCCCGACCATCCGGGACATGCGCGAGGGGGCGTGGGAGCGGGCCATGTTACGCGGCTACCGTCCGCAGGAATTCTGGCTGCACCGCGATGGCATGTCGAACGAGCGCTTTTCCGAGATGCTCCACGCGCGTGGGATCCGGGCACTGCTCATCAGCCCGCTGGCGGAGGGCGACCCGCCCCCGGCGCTGCGTTGGGACTATTTTGCGACGGTGTGCCTCAGCGTGCCCCTGCCGTCGCTCGCGATCACGACGGTGTGCAACGATCACTATTTTTCGGCGCTGCAGGCGGTGCGGGAATGTCATCGGCGCGGCTACCGGCGGCCGGGTCTCGTGCTGCACCGGGTGCATCAATTGCGATTTCAGGGCCGGTGGGAGGCCGGCTTTCTGGTGGCGGACGACATGTTGCCCGGGCTGCGACTGGCGCCGCCGCAGTACGTGGAGGATTGGGCGAATCCCGCGGCGTTGCTGGCCTGGCTGAAACGGGAAAAACCGGACGTCATCATCACGCCGGCGGCCGATGCGATCATGGGCCCGTTGCAGCGCGCGGGCTTGCGCGTGCCCGATGACCTTGGGCTGGCGCTGCTGGCGTGTCCGGCCCCGGGCGACGCCTGCAGCGGAGTTTACCAAAACGGTCGGATGATCGGTGCGCTCGCGGTGGATACGCTCGTCAGCATGGTTGAGCGCAACGAGCGCGGACTGCCGGCGCAGGCGACGACGCTGATGGTGGAGGGCCAGTGGAACGAGGGGCGGACGCTGCGGGCTCCGCCCAAAGCGGATTAGCCCGCATTTTTCGCAGCGTGGCAACCGCAACCAAACTCGAGCTCCAATCAATTGCACCGAAGGCAACGAAGCAAACGAAGGCAACGGCTTCCGGCCTGGCGCGGCGTCGTGACGGTCGTGCAGGCCGGCGACACGCTCGATGTGCGCACGGCGGGACATCTCGCGACCTTTCGGGAAAACCCGGATCGGGAGCAGCCGGTCGGGCAGCCGAGGGACGAGGCGGATTCAGACTTTGCCAACGCTTCAGCGCAGCCATGCCAGTGGCTCCTGGTTTTTGCCCCCCGCAGATTCAGAAAGACCGCAGATGGCCGGCCTTCAGTTCAGTCGCCCCAAGCCTTTGGCGCCGCTGCGACCGGACCAGCACGCTGAGATTACCCAGGGCAGGCGGATTCACCAACGCGGCACCGTGTCGCGCCACAGAGCAGTTTCAGGTTCGTGCCAAGTTTCCTGTTTCACTGTTTTCGCCGTTTCCAGCGGTCGAAGAGCACGGCGGCGAGCAGGATCAGTCCGCGGGCGACGTATTGGTAGAACGTGGCGACGTTCAGGAGATTCATCGCGTTCTGGACGATGCCCATGATGAGCACGCCGGCGATGACGAAGGCCATGCTGCCGACGCCACCGGTGAGCGACACGCCGCCGAGCACGCAGGCGGAAATCACTTCCAACTCGAAACCGAGCGAGGTGTTGGGCTGGCCGCTGGTCACCCGGGAGGCGAGGACGATTCCGGCGAACGCCGCCATCACGCCCTGCGCGGTGAAGATGATGATCTTCACGCGAGCCACCGCGATGCCCGCGAGGTGGGCCGCCTCGGGATTGCCGCCGACCGCAAGGGTGTCACGGCCAAACACGGTGCGGTTGAGCATGAAGCCAAACACCGCAAAACACGCCGTGGTGATCCAGACGGGCGTCGGGATGCCGAGCAGGGCCGAATTACCCAGCGAGAAAAACGCCTCCTGCCCGATGCCGACCGCGGAGCCGCCGGACACGATGAAACCGAGTCCGCGGACGATCTGCATCGTCGCGAGAGTCGTGATGAGCGCGTTGATCTGCAGCCGGGCGACGACGAAACCATTCGTGACCCCGACAAGCGCGCCGAAGGCGAGTGTGACGATCACGCCGGCGGTGATGCTGCCGGACTGATTCATGACGACGGCCGCGATGACGCCGGCGCAGGCGACGACCGAGCCGATCGACAGATCGAAATCCCCCGCCGCGAGGCAGAACAACATCGTGCACGCGACCATGCCCGTCATCGAGACGGCGAGGGCCAGGCCCTGCATGTTGGCGAGCGAGAAGAAATTCTCGACGAACAGCGAGCAGCCGGTGAAGAGCAGCGCGAGCACGAGCAGCATGCCCGCGCGGTCGAAGAAGTCGGCGAGCGCGGACGGCGGGCGGGTGGGAGGGGGAGGGGCGGGGTTCAAGGCGAGGAGTGTATTCAGCTGGTGGCCGCGAGCGTGAGCGAGTGGTTGGGCGGAGAATCCACTCGCTTACGCTCGCAGCTACACGGAGAAAATCTGATTACGCTTCGTTTCACGAGGCCTTCGCGGTTTCCAGCGGCAACGCGAGTTTCAGCAGCCCGGCCTCGGTGGCGTCCTCGCGATTGACGATGGCCGCGAGGCGGCCCTGGCGCATCACGGCGATGCGATCGGCGACGCCGAGGACCTCCGGCAGTTCGCTCGACACCACGATCACGCAAACCCCGTCACGGGCGAGTTGCTGCATGATCGCGTAGATCTCGCTCTTGGCGC
>SXSC01000246.1 GCA_005792355.1 Opitutaceae bacterium | reverse complement strand
TGAAGAATCCACCGAACGCCACCCGTGCCGTGTTCCTCGCCGCAAGACTCCGATGCGCGCAAATCGCACCACCGTCGATTCTGCGGCGCGGAGCGGAGCTCCTGCTCGTCAGTCCAACGGGGATACAAGACACCGATGCGACCCCCGGGGCATTTGACCAGGCCCACGCAATGCCAGCAAAAGCTCATCCGATTCCTGTGGCCGCGAGCGCCAGCGAGTGGTCACTCGTCCGCTCGCTGGCGCTCGCAGCTACTCTAACCAAGCCGGAGCAAACTCCGGGGTGTCGGACCCATTGCGAATGAAACCACGCGCGCTCCTCTGCGCCGTTGTGGCCGCCGTTTTGACCGGCGGAACCGCCGCGCGCCTCGACCCCGCGCCGCCCACCGTCAGCGAGGCGCGTGTCCGCGAACTGCAGAGCCTTCGCCGGGGCACGTTCATCTGCTGGTCGTTCAGTAAGTTCTCCGGCAAGGAGTGGACGCCCTGCGTCACCGGCCTGAGCTTCTTCAAAGCCACCGGTTGCGATACCGACCAGTGGGCCCGCACCGCAACAGAGGTCTCACGATGGGCCTCGCCTGAAAGCCAAGCAGACCTATCCTTGACGCAATTTCCTCTATGAAATCCCTACGAATGAAATCCCTACGTATGCGTCTGGTGGCCACTTTGCTGGCTACGTTTTCCCTGCTCTGCGCCGCCTTCGGCCAAGTGCCCGCGACTCCCGCCGCCGCTCCTGCGGCCGCCGAAGACCCCATCGTCATGTCCGAGTTCAACGTCGCCGGCACCAATGACGGCTGGATGGCGACCAACACGCTCTCCGGCACTCGGACCAATATGCAACTGAAAGACCTCCCTCGCTCGGTCCAGGTGCTGACCAGCGAATTCATGAGCGACATCGGCGCGCTCACGATGACCGATGCGAGTGACTACATGAGTGGCATTACCAGTGTCGGCGATCAGGACCAGACCAACGATAACAATGGCTACCAGGTACGCGGCTTCAGACAGAATAGACCCTATCGTAACGGCATTCGTGAGCCGTCTCCCAGCATGCTCTTCGATTCCGCCACCATGGATCGCATCGAAGTCCTGAAGGGGCCCAGTTCGCTGCTCTCCGGCGTCGTGGACGCCGGTGGCATGATGAACTCGATTTCCAAAATACCAGGAACCAAGCGGGCAGCCACCATCACCCTACGCGGTGACAACTGGGGCATGCGACGTGGAGACGCGGATGTCACCATCCCGCTGACCAAGCGCTTGGCTTCCCGCCTGGTCTGGGTTCGCCAGTCGGGTGACGCCTGGCAGCAATATGCTTGGAACAACCGCACCGTCCTCTACGGAGCGTTGTCCTACAAGCTGACGGAGAATACCCGCCTGACCACCAACGTCGAATACATCGACTATCTGGCCGGGCTACCCGCACCGCGCCAGGGGGGCACAAGCGCTCTCACTTATTTAACTTTCCGTGGTAACAATATTCTCAACGGCCTGTGGGTCCACGGCGTTTATATTCCCTGGGATTTTAATCCCTTTGGGCCCAACAATCGCCGCGACCAACAGATTATCCGCAACGGCAATCAGGTGGAGCATCGTTTCAATGCCATGTTCTCTCTGCGTGCTTCCGCCAACTACTCCCGATCCAAAAAGTACGACCGCCGGGTCAACGGGGCGATGACTACGAGGAAAGTTGATGGGCTCGACGTACCCAACACCATCACGCTCCTCGGAACCGACGATGACGACACATTCAAGACGTTCACCTCGCAGGCCGATCTGGTGGGTCGATTCAAATATTTTGGGATCGAACAGCAATCGATCCTTGGGGCGGAGTTCATCGACTATGACCAAATCCGCTTTCGATTTAATACCGCCCCGCTCTCCCCCTACCTGTTCAGTACCGGTACGGCCGGCGGGTGGACCGAGATGCTCGATGATTGGCGCTGGAACATACCCAATGCCCGGGTGAAATCCCAGGTCAGACGTTACGCTTACTCCCTCACCAACGTCTTCGCGCTGTTCAATAGCCGGGTGTTTCTCATGGCCGGGATGCGTCATGACATGGGCACGATCGCAAGCCAAAATCCCCTCAGTACCAACGTGCTCGCACGGAATACGGTGAGTGATGAGAATGCCGTTTCTCCCACGTTCGGCCTAACCTATCGCGTCACTACCAATCTGTCGGTTTTTGCGTCGACGAGCCGCTCCTTTTCCGGCGTACCGGTCGGCAGCGTCGATATTTACGGCGATCCGCTCTCCAAGCATATCAGCGGCGAAGGCATCGATGGTGGCATCAAGGCCGCGTTCTTGGAGAACCGCCTTATAATCAATGCCACTGCCTTCCAGGTGGATCGACTCAACGAGACTCGTACGGCGATCGAGCAAGACTACCTCGATGCCGGGCTCGGCATTCAGACTGGCCGCTCCATTCAGGATGTGTCCGCCCGCACGCGTGGTTGGGAGACCGACATTATGGTGCGGCCCTTCCCGGGCCACCAAGTGGCCATTACCTACACGAACCTCCATGCCTTCGTATTATCCAACCGGTCGAACCCCAATTCCGTTGGCGGACCGCTTTCGCAGGGACCAGGCCGTGAATCCTGGAGCGTCTTCCAAAAGTACGATCTACCGGGCCAGATGCTGAAGGGTTTCACCGTCACTCACAGTCTGGTCTTTCGCGACGGCAAGCGGCCCAATGTGCCCGGCTTTTTACGCCAGGATGCGAGCGCCTCCTACCGCACGAGACTCTTCAATAAGAGTGTCTCGATCGTGCTGCGCGTTCAAAACGTGCAAGACATCATGTACTGGCAGGGTTTCCAGGCTCGCGGTGCGCCCCGCACCACTTCACTCCAAGTAACCACGAGGTTCTAAAGATGCGCCGCATACGACGGGGCACGCGGTTGGTGGGTAACCCCCACCCGATCCAACCCCAGCAAAATCCAGTTTCCTGCCAGCAAATCCACGGAACTCCGGTTTCGAAAAACCCCTCCCGGACCCGAGCCCCCTGAAAATCCAGTTTCCTACCAGCCACTGATATTGGCGCCAGTCAGAAAGTCCTCGTCGATCTCGCGCGCTCGTCGAACAACGCGCTGTGGGAGCGAAACCACCTGCTGCTCTTCCGCGCCTCGCTCGAATGGCTGGAGCACGGCACGGTCAATGGCCAAGCGAACGGCACGGTGCGGCTGGGTTACTGACATATTCCCACCGCGTGAGTCCGAGCAGTTCGGCGAACCACCCGGAATCCGGTTTCGTCGCGGGCACTATTTCGCTCGTGATTTCAAGCCGCCCGTAGCCAACGTTTCCCTCAAGCCCAACTGCACCGATGAGAACCTCCTCCCGACTGCCCCTCCTGCTCTGCGCCTTCGTGCTCCCTCTCTCGCTCGGCGCCCAGACCGCCCCCGCTCCCGCGCCGGCATCCACGGCGGGGAAGCAGGCCGCCGATGACCTCATCACGCTGAATCCCTTCGAAGTGAAGGCCGAGGCCGACAAAAGCTACGGCGCGCTCAACTCCAACTCGCTCACGCAATTCAACACGGCGCTCAACAAAACCCCTGTCTCCGCCGACATTTTCACCGAGGAGTTCATGCGCGACATCAGCGCCACCTCGATCGAGGATATGATGCTCAGCTACGGTGCCGGCACCGGCATGGTGAGCGCCCAAGCGCCGGATTCCGACGCGCTTTCGCAACAGCCGGGCGACCGCGTCGGCAACTCAACCGTCGGGGTGCGCGGCGTTAACAGCGGCGCGATCCATCGCGACGGCTTCACCTCGACCGGTGCGCTCGGCTCCACTGCCGTCGGGGTTTCCAGCACCTTCGACGTGGAGCGCGCCGAGGTCGTGCGCGGACCGCAGGGTCTGCTCTACGGTTCGAGCGGTGCCGGCGGCACGATCAACACCACGTCGAAGCGCGCCAACTTCAACCGCCGCAACGGCTCGGCCAGCTGGCGCATCGACCAATACGGCTCCAAGCAGGGCCAGTTCGACTACAACTTCGGTGGCGAAAACCTCGCCTTCCGCTTTTCCTTCCTCGGCGACGCCCAGCGCTACCGCCGTGTCTTCATCGGCTATGACACCAAGGGGTTCTACGGTCAGCTCGCCGCCCGGATCACGCCGTTACGCACCGTGCTGCGTTTGCAGGCCCAGCAAACCATCAACGAACGCATCATCAACACCGGCCAGGAAAACATCGCCTTCACCAACGCGGCCACGGACCCGCGCCACAACTACGGCCTCGCGTACATGCTGCGCAACGGCCTCACCGGCGCGATCAACCCCGCCACCGGCCAACCCTGGCCGCGCGGCGCCATCGCCAACGGCGGCTTGAACTGGGACAACCTCAGTTCGTGGGCCGGCTGGGCCGCGAGCGAGTACGTCACGAACAAGGTCTTCTCGCTCGGCGCCGAGACGGTCTGGGCGAAGTGGCTCTCGTCGCAATTCACCGTCCTCTACAACGACTACCTCTCCGATCGCGCCAACGGCGGCATCACCAACCTGAGCGCCCCGCTGCTCAACGGCAACCCGCTCACTGAATGGGCCAACGGCGCCAATCTCTCCGACACCGAGCAGCCCACCCGCCGCTGGGCCGTGCGCGGTTCCGCCATGCTGGCCAACGAATTCTTCCGCGGTCGCGCCCGGAGCCAGACGCTCCTCGGCTACGACATCGAATGGGCCGACTCCGGCCCAACCGGCTACGGCTACTACCTGGCCGATGGGAATTTCAACGTGATCTACAATCCCGCCATTCCCTCCAACCTCGGACGCACTCCGATGCCGACCCTGTGGTGGCCCGTCGGCAGCAGCCCGGTCGAGCGACCTTATCAGCGTCCGGGCTGGCTCTCGCCGCGAGTTTCGGTCGGCGGCGCGAACTACGTGCGGATGGTCACCAACCCGCGCGACCCCGCCTGGGTGCGACCCAACAACCCGCTGGGCCTCGCCAGCCTGGCCGGACTTCCCGGCGTGAGCGGCAACAACCACCTCGGCCACCAATGGGAGAGTCGCGTGGCCGGTTTCTACGCCGCAAACCAGACCGGCTGGTTCAACGATCGCTTCATCACCCTCGTCGGGCTGCGGTCCAATGAAAATTTCCGACGCACCCCCAATATCACCGCCGGCCAGACCGAGGCCTGGTCCGACAGCGCCAAGCGCAACCAGAGCTACAACCTCGGGATCAACGTGGGCGCGCTCGATTGGCTGCGCGCCTTCTACAGTTTCTCCAGCACGTACCAGTCCGCGCTGGTCAACGCCAACGATCCGCTCGGCAACGCGCCGCGCCCGTCGAGCGGCACTGGCCACGAGGCCGGCCTCAAGTTCAATACGCGCGACGGCCGCCTTTCTGGCTCACTCCAAGTCTACACCACCAACTCCAAGGATGAGATGATCAACGCAGGCACCGCCGTGCGCGACCTCATCAACCCCAACGGCCTCAACGGCGCGCACAACGGCCCCGCCGGCGGCAGGAACCAGTGGGTCAACCTCGACCGCACCACCCGCGGCGTCGAATTAATCTTCACCGCCAGCCCCACGCCCAACTGGCGCATGCGCCTCGCCGCCACCACCGCCGACGGTCGCAACCTCACCGCCAAGAAATACCCCCTCCTCTGGAACGATCAGTTTTTCCTCCGCAACGGCGCCGTCACCTTCCAGAACGGCACTCCCTTCCTCGTGCCGACCACCCCGTCCGTCATCACCGCTAGCATCGCCACGCTCAACCGCCAGACCGATCCGGCCACCCTGCAGAACCAGGGCGCCTGGGAACCGCTCACCCTCGCGATGATGAACGACCGCACCAACCCGTACTGGGCCCAGCCCGCCGACGACAACGGCCGCCTCCTCACCAGCAACCTGCGCCGCGTCCTGCAGTACTTCGTCGGCCCCAACGGCTCCGCCCTCACCGGTGTCACCGGCCTGCCCACCGCGGAGATCCCGTATTCATGGTCGGACCCCAACGGCACCAAGGGCGAGACCATCGTCGCCCGCCAGGGCGAGTCCACCATCGGGTACGCCCAATACCGCTTCGTGCTGACCAACAACTACACCTTCACCCGCGACAACTGGCTGAAGGGTTTCGGCGTCGGCGGCACCGTCGCCCTCGGCTTCAAATACCGCTCGTATTACTTCAATACGCCCGGCGGCGGCCGCGAGCTCTTCAGCTCGCCCGACACCTGGCAGGCCAACGCCATCGTTTCCTACCGTCGGAAGCTCGGCCGCCGCTTCGGCTGGGTCACCCAGGTCAATGTCGAGAACATCTTCAACCACTACGTGCTCGGCACCCAGCCCAACAACGGCTCCGGCTTCACCAACCCCGCCAACCTCACCGTCGCCTTCTACGGCCAGCCCCGCATGTACGTCTGGACCAACTCGCTCACGTTCTGATGCCGCACCATGACGCCTGACGCGTGGCCCGTTGTAGCCGGGGTCGCCGACCCCGGCAGATCCGGTCCGAGGTTCGATCGGCATTCACCGGCCACAGCGAGGCCGGCTACAAATGCGAAGCGGCTCCTCCTCCTCGCCGGCCTCTGGGCCGGCCTGTCATCCGGCGCGGCGGCCCCGCCGGACGATCTCGCCTGGCTCGACCCGTACAACGTCGTCTGGACCTCCCAGAGCAAAAATTCCAGCGAGTCCATGCCCTGCGGCGGCGGAGACCTCGGCCTCAATGTCTGGGTCGAAAACGGCGAACTGCTCTGCTATCTGCAACGCAGCGGCTCCTTCGACGAAAACAACGAATACCTCAAATTGGGCCGCCTCCGCGTGCGGCTCGAACCGACCCCGTTCACCGCTGACGCCTCTTTTCACCAGGAACTGAAATTGCGGGGTGGATACGTCGAGATCACGGCCGGCCAGGGAGCGGCGGCGGCCCAACCGCCGGGGGCACCTGGGCCAGCGCCCCTCGCTCACAATTCCAATCGCACCGTCCTCCGCGTGTGGACCGAAGTGCATCGCTCCGTCGTGCACGTGGAGGTCGAGTCTCCGCAGCCCGTCATCGTTCACGCCGCCTACGAAAACTGGCGGCAAACCGACGAGGTGCTGCCAAACGATCCCGGCAAGGCGCGTTTCGGCTGCTTCAGTTGGGACCAGTACCCCGGCGAGGTGATCCGCTATCGCGATGAAGTCCGTCACGAGGGCGACACCGTGGTCTTCCACCACCGCAACCGCGATGACCGCCTGCTGTTCGATTACGTCGTGCGCCAGCAGGGGCTCGAGGCGGTGAGATCCCAGCTCGTCAACCCGCAGCTGGGCCGCACGTTTGGCGGCGCGTTGCTCGGCGACGGTTTTGTGGCCGACGGCACCAGCGAGGGCCGGTATCTGCTTACTCCCTACAAGGCCTGGCGCCTGCGTTCGGTGCGGGCGGCCACCCAGCACCACCTGACCGTCATCACTCACCTCGCCCAATCCGCCAGCCCCGCCGCCTGGAAAAAGGCGCTCGCCGCGCAGGTCGCCGCCCGCGGGCCGACCCGCGACGCGGCGCGTGCGACGACCCAGGCCTGGTGGCGGGAGTTTTGGCGCCGCAGCCACATTGTCATCTCACCGGACCGGCCCGAGGAAAAACACCGCCCCTGGCAGATCGCCCGCAACTACCAACTGTTCCGCTACCAACTCGGCTGCAACGCCCGCGGCGAATACCCCACAAAGTTCAACGGCGGCAACTTCACCTTCGACCCTTCGCTCGTGGAGGCGAAACGGGCGTATGGTCCCGACTGGCGCGCCTGGGGCGGCGGCAGTTTCACCGCGCAGAATCAGCGCCTGCTCCACTGGCCCATGCTCAAGGCCGGCGACGTCGATCTCGTCGTGCCGCAAATGGAGTTTTATCGCCGGGCCCTGCCGAGCGCCATGGCCCGCGTGCGCGCATACTGGGGACACGACGGCTGCCTCTTCACGGAGCACTCGGAGACCTTCGGTCTGCCCATCGCCGCCGGCTGGGGTTGGAGCGAACCCGGCGCCACGGGCCGCCAGCGCGGTCAGGTGATTCCGTTCGGCGATCCGCGCGCCGACGGCGCCCAGGGCTATGACAGCGTGGTCGAGCACGGCGTGCAGGCCAACGGGGCGGTTTCGTACCACTGGGAGTCCCAGCTCGAATTCGCCTACCTCATGCTGGAGCACCACCGGTTCTTCGGCCGCGACCTCGCGCCTTACCTGCAGTTTATCGATCAAGCGGTGCGTTTCTTCGACGAACACTACCAGGCCCGCGAGCGCCTCCGCTCCGGCCAACCGCTCGATGCCGCCGGTCGCCTCGTCATTTTTCCTTCGACTTCCTGCGAGTCCTACCGCGGCGCGCGCAATCCCACCGATGTCATCGCCGGCCTCTCGGCCTGCCTCGACTCCCTCCTCGCCCTCGACGATCGCCTCGTGCCGCCGCCGGAAAAGTCCTACTACCGGGGCTTGCTGCAGCGCCTGCCGCCCTACACCTACGGTGAAGCCAACGGCGACCGCATCTTGCTGCCCGCGGAGAGTTGGAAGCGTTACCAAAACGTCGAGTGTCCGCAGTTCTATCCGCTCTTCCCCTTTGACCGTTTCTCCCTCGGCCGCGACGACCTGACCGTCTTCCGCTCGACGTGGCAGCATGGCAAGTTTCCGAAGAACATGGTCCAGAGCTGGCATCAGGACGGCATCTTCTTCGCCCGCATGGGCCTCACCGAGGCCGCCGCCGACTACAACACCCGCAAGCTGCAAAACAGCCCGCGCCGTTTTCCCACTTTCTGGGGCCCCGGCCACGATTGGGTGCCCGACCACAACTGGGGCGGCAGCGGGATGATCGGGCTCCAGGAAATGCTCCTGCAGACTCCCGGCCGCCGCATCTTGCTGCTCCCGGCCTGGCCGAAGGCCTGGGAGTGCGTATTCAAACTGCACGCACCTTTTCAGACCCTCGTCGCCGGCCGGGTGGTCGCCGGCAAAATCGTCGACCTCAAGGTCACGCCTGAATCCCGCCGCGCGGATGTCGAATTCATGCCGTGAATCGCTCTGCTCCGTTGTCCTCCTCGAGCCCATCCGGACGGGGTCCGTCCGGGCCCCTTCCTCCGCCTCCGAAAACCCTGACGGTTGCCATCAGCCCGCGGATACCGCCTGTTTATCTCCAACGAAACAACTCAAGATCACCGTGCACCAAGAACCTGCGAGCGGCGGCGCGAACATCGACGTTTTCTGGCGGACAGGCATTCGACAGGGGCGCGAGGCGGCGCCGGCGTTGACGTTCACGCCAGCGGCGGCGTGGTTGTTCAGGTGGTGGTTTCCTCGCCGAGGCGGTTATTCATCCGGTAGGCTTTGCCCGCGATGACGACGGTTTGCGCGGAGACCGGCAGTAGCAAAGCGGCCAGCAGCGAGGATTGAGCGCGACGAAAGTCGCGCGGTTGTCGATCGGACGGAGGATCTAGTCTTCATGGGGCGATGAACCAGAAGCGGTTGCCGGGGACGATTGCAGGATTAGTGGAAGACGAGCGCCGTCACAAGAGTTGGTTCGGTCTTACTCCAAAGTGAGTTGGCACCTCTCGCCCAAACCCTGCCATGCCGTGGACCCGGCGTTCGCAGGCCTCCGATGCTTAACAGTGAAACCCTCTCCGGGCTTGCGTGGACATTTGCGCCCTTTGGACCATCTTTGCCACACACTGCACCACCGTACCATCCCCTCCCCTAATTTCATCCAATGAATAGACTACCTCCCCGCCTCCGCACCGTGATTCGCCGCATCGCGATCATCCTGACCGCGCCGGTCTTAGTCCTGTCCGTCCGAGCCGCCGAAGCGCCCGCGCCCTCCACGGGCGAGGTCCTTGAACTCTCGCCCTTCATCGTGAACACCGAAAAAGACTCCGGTTTCGCCGCGAGCAGCTCACTCGCCGGCGGCCGCCTCGCCACCGACCTGCGCGACACGCCCGCCGCATACTCCGTGATGACCCGCGAGTTCATCGACGCGCTGGGCATCACCGATCTCATGCAAGCCGTGGACTGGTCTACTTCCTCGATGTTCAACGCCAACACCGGCACCAATAATTTCTTCACCTTCTCGACCTCCTACGCCACCCGCGGTGTCGCGGTCTCCGCCGGCACGCAGCAGCGGAATTTTTTTCCTCAGTATGGCGAAAACGACACGTACGCCCTCGAGCGCTTCGATTTCGGTCGTGGCCCGAACTCGATCCTCTTCGGCAACGGCACGCTCGGCGGCGTGAGTTCCTCCACCACGAAGCGCGCGCGCACCGACCGCGCGTTCCAGACCGTGCAGGCCAACTTCGGCTCGTGGAGCACCTACCGCACGACCCTCGATGTAAACCGCCCGCTCGGCGACAAAGTCGCGCTGCGCGCGGCCGCCGTCTGGGGCGATGGCAACGGCTGGCGGCAAAAAGATTTCGACAAGCGCAAAGGCGCGTTTTTGACGACGACCTTCAAGCCTTTCCGCCACACGGAAATCCGCGTCGAGGGCGAGTATCTCGAAATCAAAAAACAAGTGGGTCTGACGACGCTGAACGACAACCTCTCCGGCTGGAACGGCCGCCTCACCTATTCCTCGCCGGTGGCCCTGCGCACCGCGACCGCCGCCGAACTCACCGCGGCCACGGCGGCCGGCGTGAATCGCCGCGCCGCGAACTACTTCGTGTTCGATCCCTACAACGGCGTGTCCGCCATCGCGAATCTCCAAGGCGAGCCCATGACGCGCGCAGGCGGCGAAACTGCCACGACGCCCATCGCCGGCTTCACCTACGGCGCGAGCGGCGGTCCCGCCTACAATACCGCCGGCGTGACGTTCCAGCACGCCGTCGGGCTACCCGCCGCCCGCTTCGACAACGCCATCGCAAATTCCGCCTTCCGCGTCCCCGGCGACGATTTCACGATCTCCCCGGACGCACCGCTGCTCTCGTCGCGGTTCAAGAACCTGCAGGCCACCCTCGACCAGCGCTTCGGCAATTTCTATTTTCAAGCCGCCGCCGATGTCAGCCGCAGCGCCAACTTCGTGAACGGCGAGCAGAACCGCGGCACGGAGGATGCCTACATCGACATCAACCGCGTGCTGCCCGACGGCTCGCCGAACAATCATTTCCTCCAGCCCTACGGCGACGGCTTCTTCTTCCGCGGCTTCCGGAATTACAACTGGGAAAACCTGCGCGCCGCCGCCGCCTACTCGAAGACCGTGCCATTCGGCCGTTTCACCGTCAACGCCATGGGCGGCAGCAACCAGAACCACTACACGATATCGTATCGCTTCCTGTCGATGGCCCAGGGTGCCGACCAGTCGCTCTGGATCCAGCCCGCGCAATCGATCAAGGTCCGTCGCTACTGGAATGAAAGCAGCCGCCCGATCATGGACCTCAGCCTTACCCCGATCACCCATGTCAATCCCGGCTCGGCCCCGGTGCAGATCCAACCCCGCTGGGTGATCGACAGCACGCGCGACACCGAAACGATCAACGACTCGCGCTACGATTACGCGCTCGCCTCGCTGAACGCCAAGTTCTGGAAAGACCGCCTCGTCCTGCTGGCGGCCGTGCGCGGCGACAAATACCAGGCCAGCTCCATGACGCAGGTGAACCGCGGCGACTACCCCTCGAATGCCGATCCCACGCAGCCGATCTTCCGCCCCGCGCCGCCGCCCGATTGGTCCACGCTCACCTACGTGCCCAAGGATGCCAGCGGCCGCGCGACCGGCCCCGCCCGCGCCGCCACCACCCGCCCGCGCACCGCCAACATTCGCCAGCCGCAATACGCCAACGACCGCTTTCAGGACGACTACCAGTCCCCCGATCTCGGCGGCCGCCAATCGACCAAGTCCGCCGGCTTGGTCTTCCACGTGACCCGGTGGCTCAGCCCCTACGTCAACTACGCCGAGACCTTTAACGTCCAACGCGCCTACGCCGTGCGCCTCGACGGCACGCTCCTGCCACCCACGGTCGCCAAGGGCACCGACTATGGACTGCGCCTGGAGTTGTTCGGCGACCGGCTGAACCTGAATTTCATCTACTACCAAAACCAGGAGATCAACCGCGGCGGCCAGCTCAACGGCGTGCCGATCAATACGCTCTACAATGCCACCCCGCAAGGCAGCACGATCGCGTTCAACCGCCGCGGCCAGAACCTGCTCCCGCAGTACTACGACATCCGTACGCAGACCGGCACGGGCTTCGAGTTCGAGGCCACGGCCAACCTCACGAAGGGCTTTCGCCTGACGGCCAATTTCTCCCTGCCGAAAGTTTACGAGGAGGACGCCAACTCCGACACCCGGAAATACATCGACGCCAACGGCGAGGTATTCCGCCAGATCGCGCAGGACGCCAACGTGGTCATCAACCCGGCGACGAACTTCGCGACCGTGGACGCGTCAGTGCCGGCGTCCTTGATTTCCCCCGACGCGCAGGCCGCCGCGAACGCCTACAACACCATCTATCAGTTCCGCAACGGCCTCCTCTCCGGCAAGGTCCTCGATCAAGACCAGCCGCTCGCGAAACTGTTTGCCGACTACACGATTCAATCCTCGCGCCTGAAGGGCCTGCGCGTCGGCCTGGGCGCCCGCTACTATGGGCGGCGCATCATCGGCAACCGCGCCAACGACACGATCCGCAATCCAGCCAACCCCACGGCCGCGATCGACGACCCCGCGCGCACCGCCTACACGCTGGTTTACACGCCGAAGGCCCAGTCCACCGTCGTCGGCACGCTGGGCTACTCCTGGAAGTTCCGCGAGCGCCCGTTGCAGGCCCAACTCGTGATCAACAATCTCCTGAACCAGCGCTCCGTGACGTTTCTCGGTACCGCGCTTCGGCCCCGCGACGGCGACTACACGTCGCCCGCCCGCGAGGCCGTGCCCAATAACTTTTCGCTGCGGCTCGCCCAGCCAATCAATTTCACGTTCTCGCTGACGGTGAAACTGTGACGCTCGCACCTGCTCCAACATGTCGTTTCGTCTTCTTTGGTCCGCGCTCGCCGTCGCGCTCGCCACCGCACCTGGCGCTGCCGCGGCGGAAGCTCGCCCCAACATTCTGCTGATCATTTCCGACCAGCACTTCGCGGACACGATGAGCGGAGCGGGCTATCCCCACGTCAGTACGCCGACGCTGGATGGCATCGCGGCCCGAGGGGTTCGCTTCCCGAACACTTATTGCGCCTATCCCGTGTGCATGTCCTCGCGCGCGAGTCTGATGACCGGGCGGCTACCGCATCAGTTGAAAGTCGCCGACGAGGAGTCGGACGCCGCCGGCACCCCGAAGGCGAAGGGCAAGAAATCCGGCAAACGCGTGGATGACCAAGCGCGCCATACGGGCACGTCGCTCGGAATGCTCATGAAGGAGGCGGGCTATCGCACGGGGTATTTCGGCAAGTGGCACGTCGGAGGCGTCAGCTCCAGCCCGCAAAATCTCTGGCATGGCTTCGACACGCTCGTGGATGGCCGGCGCGACGAACTCACCGCGACGAAAGCCATCGAGTTTCTCGGGGCCAAGTCAGACGCGCCCTTCTTTGCCGTCGTTTCATTGCTCAATCCCCACGACATCTGCGAGTGGGCGCGGATGCGCAGCGGCCTCAACGACAAGCTGGGCAACGGCGACGTCTCCCTCAATCCTCCGCTCGCCGACTGCCCCCCGTTGCCCGCCAATTTTGCGATTCCGGCGGACGAGCCGGAGATCGTTGGACTCCGCCGCAACTCCCAGCCGGAGCGTGCGCACCCCACGCAGCAGTGGGGCGAGACCGAGTGGCGGCAGTATCGATGGGCCTACGCGCGCTTCATCGAAAAGATGGACGAGCAAGTGGGCCGCGTCGTCGGAGCGTTGAAGCAAAACGGCCAGCTCGAGCAGACTTTGATCGTCTACACCTCTGACCATGGTGACGGAAACGGCGCGCATCGCTGGAACCAGAAGATGGTGCTCTACGAGGAGGCCGTGCGCATTCCAATGATCGTGAGCTGGCCGGGCCACACGGCGTCCGGCCGCGTGGACCATGCCCGTCTCGTCTCGATGGGCCTCGATCTGCTGCCGACGTTCTGCGATTTCGCCGGTGCGAAAGTGCCAGCCGGGTTGACCGGCCGGAGCCTGCGTCCCTTCACCGCGCCGTCGCCAGCCGCGCCCGCGGATGACGCCCAAAACTTTGTGGTCGTGAGCGAAGTGGACTACAAGAGTCTGCTCCCCGGCACGCCCCTCGCCCACGGCCATCTCGTGCGCACGCCGGGCTTCACGTACATCATCTATTCGGCCGGAACAAATCCCGAGCAGCTTTTCGATATCCGCACCGACTCCGGGCAAATGAAGAATCTCGTGCGGCACCCCGGCTACCAGACCGTACTCGCTGAACACCGCGGTCTCCTGCGCACCTGGGTGCGCGAAAACAAGTCGCCCTTTCCGCTGGACAAGATTCCCTGACAACCGGCACCGCCGAGGATTTCGCCCACGATGACCCCGTTCGTCCGGCTCGGCCGGCTGCTGTTTTTTGGAACGATCGCGTTGGGCGCAGGAGCCGCCGAAACACTGCGCCTGCGCGTGCCCGCCCTCGCCTGTTGGCCCGGAAAGATTGCTCCCGGCCGCGTGAGCGATCACCTCGGTTACTTTCCCGATCTGCTGCCCACCTGTGCCGAATTGGCCGGCGCAGTCAGTCCGAAGGACATCGACGGTCTCTCCCTCGTGCCCGAGCTGCTCGGGGAAACGCCGCCGGACGCCAACAACCCCGGTATCGCTATCTCTATTGGGCCGATCCATCGGGGTCAGTCCCTGGATCGGCCCCGTCTACGACTCCACCCTCAGCGCGCTCGACTCTGCTGTGGCGTTCATGAAGCAGCCCGCGCGTTGAGCGGGTCTTCAACGGCGTGTTTACGAGGGAGAGCAACCGACGGGGTCATGTCGCGGAGCGCGGATTTGGCATAAGCTCCCAACCGCCCAACGCGGCCGAGGCCGATTTTCGGCGCCGGATCCGCGATCCGCGACACGACCTTGTTGCCTCATTTGGTTTTGCCTCCGCCCCTCTCCCTAACCCCCACCCGACCCAACCCCCTCAAATTCCAGTTTCCTAGCAATCGCCCTGCGGCTGACATGGACCAGTCCAAGGCCGAACCCCGCGTCCGCCAGTTCGCCGCCCTCGTGTAAAATCCTACACCGTCGTTTTGTGAACGACAGGGACGTTACAATATCGCTCCGCCCAGGCCGCTCACGCAGGTTCGTTCGCGGCAACTCCGCTCCCAAGTCTCCCGCCCGAAACCCGCTTCCTCCCTATGACCACTGGCATGACTCAACTCGACTGGGCCATCATCGCCGTCTATCTCCTCGCCGTCGTCGGCCTCGGCGTCGCCGCCGGCTTCCTGCAACGGAAGGGCGCGACCGGCGGCGAGGGCGGGCACTACTTTCTCGCGGGCAACACGCTCGGCTGGCCCGTCATCGGGCTCGCGATGTTCGCCGCCAACATCTCGACCGTCCACCTCGTGAGCCTCGCCGAGGCCGCCTACAAATTCGGCCTCGTCTTCGGAAACTTCGAGTGGATGGCCGGCTTCACCCTCGTCCTGCTCTCACTCTTCTTCGCGCCGCTCTACCTGCGCTCGAAAGTCGCCACCTTGCCCGATTTCCTCGAGCGCCGCTTCAACCGCGGCTGCCGCGACGTGCTCTCGATCGTGTCGCTGTTCTCCGCCATCGTCATCCACATGGGCGTGGCGCTCTACACCGCCGCCTGGGTGCTGCGCGGCATCCTTGGCCTCGCCCCCGGCGCCACCATCCTGGGCATCGATGCGCTGATGCTCTTCATCATCGTCCTCGGCGTCCTCACCGGCATCTACACGATGGTCGGTGGCCTGCTCGCCGTGGTCTGGACCGAGAGTGTGCAGACCGTCCTTCTGCTCGTCGGCGCCGTGGTGATCACCACGGTCGGCTATATCAAGATTGGCGGCTGGTCCGCCCTCGCCCAGACCCTCGCCACCCACCCGCATCCGCTCGCCGCGGTGCCCGGCAGCAACGTCACGTGGGGCACGGCCAACTTTCTCCACATGGCCCGGCCGCCCAGCGACCCCTCCGGCCTCGTGTGGTATTCGATGCTGCTGGGCTATCCGGTGCTCGGCATCTGGTATTGGTGCTGCGACCAGACGATCGTGCAACGCGTGCTCGCGGCCAAAGACGAGCGCCACGCCCGCCTCGGGCCGCTCTTCTGCGCCTTCCTCAAGATCTGGCCCGTCTTCTTCTTCGTCCTGCCCGGCGTCATCTGCGTCGCCCTCGTGCAGAAAAACGCCTTCGGCGGCGCCGCGCCGCAAACCGCCGCCGACGCCTACACGTTCATGGTCACCCATCTGCTGCCGGTCGGGCTGAAGGGCCTGGTCGCCGCCGCCATGCTCGCCGCCGCGATGCAGACGTGCTCCGCCGCCCTCAACTCCACCGCCACCCTCGTCGCCTACGATCTCTTCAAGCGCCACAACCCCGCCATCAGCGACCATCGCCTCGTGCGCATCGGCAAGATCACCACGGTGGCCGGCACGATTCTCGCCATCGTCTGCTCGCCGATCTTCGGCCACTACACGACTATTTTCGAGGGCATCAACAAACTGATCTCCTACGTCGCCCCGCCGATCACCTGCGTCTTCCTGCTGGGCGTGTTCTGGAAACGCGCCTCCGGCAAGTCCGCCCTCATCACCCTGCTCGCCGGCATGCTCCTCGGCTTCATCACCTTTTACCTCGACTGGAATAATATCTACCGCGGCGACTTCATGCTCATCGCCTTTTTGCTGTTCGTGGCCTGCGTGGTCATCATGGTCGCGACGACTTTCCTTTTCCCCGAGCCGCTCAAGGCGGAGGCTCGCATCCTCGTCTGGGAGGACTGGCGCGAACCGCTCCGCGGCGAGGCCGGCGGCCACGGTCTCGGCAACTACCGCGTGCTCACCGTCGTGGTGCTCGTGGTCTTCGCCGTGCTGTATGTAATCTTCCGATGAGACTCCCCTCCCTTTCCCATAATATGAACTCCCTCCCCGCACTCTGCCTCGCCCTGCTGCTGGCCGCATTCTCCGCGCTCCGCGCCGCCGGCGCCCCAACGTCCCTCGCCCGACCGAACATCGTGATCCTCTTCATCGACGACATGGGCTACGGCGACATCGGCCCGTTTGGCGCGACGAAGCAGAAGACCCCGAACCTCGATCGCATGGCGCGCGAGGGGATGAAACTCACGAGTTTTTACGCGGCGCCGGTGTGCTCGGTGTCGCGGGCGCAGTTGCTCACCGGTTGCTACGGCGTGCGTGTTTCAGTGCCAGGCGTGTACCCGCCCGGGAGCAAAAACGGGCTGAATCCCGCGGAATTCACCATCGCGGAGCGGCTGAAGGAGCGCGGCTATGCCACGATGTGCATCGGCAAGTGGCACGTCGGCGATCAACCCGAATTTTTGCCGACCCGACAGGGCTTCGATCACTACCTCGGGATTCCGTATTCGAACGACATGCAGCGCACATCGACCCAGACCGGCGGGCGGGTGGTGCCGCTGGTGCGTGACGACCAGGTCGCCGAGTTGCTGACGGACGAGGCGCAGAGCCGCATTGTCGAGCGGTACACCGACGAGGCGGTCCGTTTCATCCGGGAATCAAAGGACAAACCCTTCCTGCTCTACCTGCCGCACACGGCGGTGCACGCACCGATTCATCCGGGGGCGGCGTTCAGTGGCAAGTCGGCCAACGGCCGTTTCGGCGACTGGGTGGAAGAGGTGGATTGGAGTGTGGGCCGCGTCCTCGACACCTTGCGCGAGCTGAAACTCGACCAGCGCACCCTCGTCGTCTTCACGAGCGACAACGGCCCGTGGCTGATCAAGGGCGCCGATGGGGGCAGCGCGGGTCCGCTGCGCGGCGGCAAAGGCAGCACCTGGGAGGGCGGAATGCGCGAACCCACGATCGCCTGGTGGCCGGGCAAGATCGCACCCGGCAGCGTGTGCGACGCCGTGGCCGGAACGATCGATCTCCTGCCGACGGCAGTCGCGCTCGCCGGCGGCACGGTGCCGGCGGTCCCGGTGATCGATGGCCGCGACCTCTCGCCGCTGTTGTTCGGCCGGTCAGAGCAGTCGCCGCGCGAAGCGCACTATTATTTTGCAGGGTACAACCTGCAGGCGGTGCGGCAGGGACCATGGAAGCTCGCCCTCGCCGCGCAGCGGGAAACGATGGGCAAGGATGCGGTGTCCGCCGATGCCGGCAAGTCACCACGGCTGTACAACCTCGATCAGGAAATCGGCGAGCGCACCAACTTGGCCGACCAGCATCCCGAGATCGTCGCCCGGCTTCAGGCACTCGCGGCGAAAATGGATGCCGAGATCGGTGGTAACAATCCCACCGCGCGCCGCCCGGCGGGCGAAGTCGCAAACCCGCAGACGCTCTATCCCTCGGAGGCCAACGCGGCGCGCGCGAAAAAGGCGAAGCAGGCGGCGAAATAGAAGGCTTCGGCCGGTGCCGGCGTCGGTGAGGCGCACGCGCTCACCATCGTCGTCCCGAACGAGAGCTCCGTCTGGTCGGGTTGGCGCGAAGACTCCGACCGCCCTGACGCGCACCTCGTGCTACCCGAAATCCGCCAATTGTTGCTCGCCGGCAAAAACATCGCTTGGTTGGCGCCACGCTATTCCTTCCGGCTGAACTGTCATGATCAAATCCATCTCCACCCGCGACGCCCGCTTTCCCATCGGCTCCGGCCACGGCAGCGACGCCATCCACCAGGACCCGATCTACTCCTACGCCGTCGCCCTCTTGCACGACGACTCCGGCCGCACCGGCACCGGCCTCGCGTTCACCCTCGGCGAGGGCAACCAGCTCGTCTGCGCCGCCGCCGAGTTTTATGCCCGCCGCCTCGTCGGCCGCGACATCGAGGAGATCATGGCCGGCTTCGGCGCGCTCCAGCAGGCGATGGCCGACGAACAGCAGTTTCGCTGGCTCGGCCCGCACAAGGGCGTCGTCCACCTCGCCCTCGCCGCCGTCACCAACGCCTGCTGGGATCTCTGGGCCAAGTCGCGCGGCGTCCCGCTCTGGCAACTCCTCCTCGACCTCACCCCCGGAGAGATCGTCGCCACCCTCGATCTCTCCTACCTCGAGGATGAACTCACCGCCGCCGACGCCCTCGCCCTCCTCGGGACGGCCTCGACCACCCGCGCGACCCGCACTCCCATCCTGAAGTCAGGCTATCCCGGATACGACACCTCGGTCGGCTGGTTCAATTACTCCGACGATCTGGTGCGGGAAAACTGCCGCCGCGCCGTCGCCGCCGGCTTCACTGCCATGAAACTCAAGGTCGGCTCGCGCGATCCCGAACGCGACCTCCGCCGCGCCCGGATCGTGCGGGAGATCGCCGGACCCGCCGCCCGCGTCATGGTCGACGCCAATCAGCAGTGGACCCTGCCCCAGGCCCTCGCGATCTGCCCCCGGCTCGCCGAAATTGATCCGTTCTGGATCGAGGAACCGACGCACCCCGACGACGTGAGCGCGCATGTGACCCTCGCGCGGGCCATCGCCCCCGTGAAACTCGCGCTGGGCGAACACGTGCCCAACCGCGTGGTGTTTAAGAATTATCTTCAGTCCCGCTGCGCCGGTTTCCTCCAGGTTGACGCCGTGCGCGTCGCCGGCGTGAGTGAGTTTCTCGCCATCAGCCTCCTCGCGAAGAAATTCGGCGTGCCCGTCGTGCCGCACGTCGGTGACATGGGCCAGATCCACCAGCACCTCGTGCTCTTCAATCACGTGGCGCTCGACCTGCCCGTCGTTTTTCTCGAGCACATTCCCCACCTGCGCCAACACTTCGTTCATCCCGTGCGCCTCGCAGCCGGCGTCTACCGTACGCCGCAGGAACCGGGCCTGTCGTCCGATCTTAAACCATGAGAAAATTCCTCGTCCTCCTCCTCGCCTCCCTCACGCTGGCCGGCTGCGCCACCGCACCCGCCCCGTCCTCCACCGCCATGAACTCCACCGCGCCAACCCGTGCTCCGCAACGCTTCGCCTGGGTGACCGGGCTCAAGCCCGAGAAAGCCGCCTATTACAAAGAGCTTCACGCCAACGCGTGGCCCGCCGTCAACCGCCAGATCAAGGCGAGCCACATCCAGAATTTTTCGATCCACCTCCGTGAGATCGAGGGAAAGCTCTATCTCTTCGCGTACCTGGAATACACCGGCACCGACTTCGCCGCCGACATGAAGAAAATGGGAGACGATCCCGAGACCCGGCGCTGGTGGAAGGAAACCGATCCGTGCCAGCAGCCGCTGCCGGATGCCGCCGCCGCCGGAAAAATCTGGGCCGACACCACAGAAGTCTACTACCTGCCCTGAGCCTCGCGCCGGTGCCGGCGCGCTCGTTCGGCCACCTGCGAGGATCGGGTGTTTTGCGTCGGGCTCTAGTTTTGTCCTCCCGCAGAATCAAAGAGACCGCCGATGGCCGGCCTTCTGATTTAGCATCTGTGGCCTTTCTGAATCTGTGGGAGGTCCTTCATTTCGGGCGATGCCTCAACTTCCACCCGTCGGCGTTTCACTTTTCTCTGTTCGCTGCCTCGGCGCCGCGCCCGCCCGCATTTGCCCCAGCTCCGCCCGCAGCGCCTTGATCTCCGCCAACATCTCGTCCTGCTCCGCGCGCTGGCCGAGGAACAGCGACGCCACGAGGCCGCTCAGCGCCCCGAAGAGACCCACCCCGGCAAACATCAAAACCCCGGCAATCATCCGCCCCGCCGGAGTGACCGGATAGCGATCGCCGTAGCCGACCGTCGTCACCGTGGTCACGCTCCACCACACTGCATCCTCCGCGGTCCGGATGTTGGCGCCGTCCCCTCGCTCGACCGCCAGAATGCCCGCCGAGGAAAGAACGACCAGCAGGAACATGATTATTCCCACCGACGCGACACCTCCCCGCCGGCTATTCACGAACAGCAGCGCCAGGAGCCGGTGCAGCGAACGCACGCCGCGCAGCAACCGCAGCACGCGCAGCACCCACACGAGCCGCCCAATGCGCAGCGCCTGGATGTTGGGCACACTGGCGAGCAGGTCGATCCATCCCCACTTCATGAAGGCCAGCTTGGACTCCGCCGCGCGGAAACGGATGACGAAATCGACGAAGAACGCTCCGCACGCCACCAAGTCGATCCACTGCAGGAGCCGTGAAATCTCCCCGGGCAACGTGAAAAGGGAATCCGCGGCAATCGCACCCAACGCCAGCGCGGACAGCACCAGAATCGCAAATTGAAATGCTCCGATCTGCTCGCTGGCGGAACCTTCGGATGAGGAGAATGACATCGGGAACTGGGTGCAGGCTGGGCCATCGTCCCAGCAGTGCAAACCCTACGTTTCCCGCTCGCCCCGCGCCGCTCCACCGGGTCAATCTTTCCGTCTCTCGTTATGAAATCGCACCGCCACTCCGTTTCCCTGCCGCGCCTGCTGTTCGCCGGCGCGCTCATCCTCAGCACCGCGATCCGCACCGAGGCGCAGATCAAAGTCCTCATCGTCGACGGCCAGAACAACCATCAGTGGGCGACGACCACTCCGCTCCTCAAACGCATCCTTGAGGAGTCGGGCCGCTTCGCCGTCGAGGTCTCAACCACTCCGGCCGGCAAGCCCCCGGCACCGCGCATGGCCAAGGATGCCACCCCCGCCCAGAAGGCCGCGCACCCGGAGAATCTGAAAAAGCACGCCGCCGCCGAGGCCGAACACGCCGCCAAATCCCCCGCTCTCTGGGCGAAGTGGCACCCGAAGTTCTCCAACTACGCCGTGGTCATCTCCAACTACAACGGCGAGCGCTGGCCCGAGGCGGTCCGCAACGCATTCGTCGCGTACGTGCGGGGCGGCGGCGGCTTCGTCTCCTATCACGCCGCCAACAACGCGTTTCCCGAGTGGCCTGAATACAACGAGATGATCGGGGTCGGCGGCTGGGGCCAGCGCGATGAAAAGTCCGGCCCCTATCTGCGCCTGCGGGACGGCAAATGGATCCATGACCTGACCGCCGGTCGCGGCGGGTCGCACGGACCCCAACTTGAGTTCGTCGTCGTGGCGCAGGAACCCGGCCACCCGATCCTGCGCGGTCTGCCGGCGAAATGGATGCACGCGAAGGACGAACTTTATGAGAGCCTGCGCGGTCCGGCGAAAAACGTCTCCGTGCTGGCCGCCGCGTACTGCGAACGCACGAAGGAGCACGAGCCCATGCTGATGGCGATTCCGTATGGCCAGGGCCGGGTGTTTCACACCGCGCTCGGCCATGCGGTCGACGCCATCAACGGTCTCGGCTTTCAACTCACCCTGCTGCGCGGCACTGAATGGGCCGCGACCGGCCGCGTGACCGCGCCCGCCCCCAAACCCGACGCGCTCCCCGCCGATCGCGCGGCCCTGCGGCCGGTGAAAGGGTAGTCCTACTTCCCTCCGCCCGCCGGCGGCCCGCGCAACGCCGCAGCGTACTTCGCCACCGCCCCCTCGGTCGCACGCAACTTCCATTCCTCGCCGTCGCGCACGAAGACCAGCGCCACCGGCTTTATCCGGTCCGGCCCGGAGGCCAGCGACAGACTGACAGGATGCTGGGTGGCCGACGTCTGACGCCAGCCCGTGACGGTCGCCGCCCCGATGGGAATGTCCTTGATGCTGAGAAACGCCAGCAGCTGTTCCGGGCTCCCATGCCGCGCGCGTGACTCGGGCGAGAGACTCTGCAGCAGTTCCAGCGCCGCCGTCCTGGCCGCGGGGTCAAAACGAATCCGCTGTGCCAATACGTCCACCTCGCCCCCCGCCGCCGCCCACAGCACGGTCTCCAGCGCCGCCGCCGGCGTGGCCGCGCCTTCATTCCTCCATTCGGATGCCGGCATCGGCACTCCCACCCCAAACCGTCCCGGCGGCTTGGCCGTCGTCCGGTGCTCCCGATCCGCCGTTCCCTGCCGCAGACTTTCAACTTCTCCGCGCATCCGGCCGATGGCCGCCCGATCGGAGCGCAGCCGCTGCAGTTCGTCGGCCTGGATCTGCTCCGCCGCCAACCGGCCGCGTTCCGCCCGCAGCCGGCCGAACTCGCGCTCCTGATCACGCAGCACTTCGAGTTCCGCAGCCAACGGCCCGAGCTGCAGATGTTGCCACGCCAGCAGCAGGACCATGATCGCGACGAGGCCAACCGGCAGCAACCAACCAATACGTGTTTTCATAGGTCAAAACCACAGCGTGGGGGCGGGTCCTTTCGCACCATCGGACAAAGTGAAGACAATCGGTACTTGCACGCGAACGTTCACCTTTTGACCACTCTTTTCCCCGGGGGCATAAAGCCACTTCTCCACGGCGTTGACCGCCGCGGCTTCAAGCTCGGCAAGATTGGCTTGAACGGATTTGGGATCAGACGCCCCGCCTTCACCCTGGACGACAAAGTCCCCGGACTCCACTTTGCCCCCGCTGGACCTGACCGCCGTCGCGTTTCTCACCGCCCCGTCCGCAGCGATGACAAAACCGACCACGACGCTACCACCTATTCCGGCCTTCCTCAGTGCCGCCGGATACTCCGGCCGCGCTTGGATTCTTGGCCGCGGTTGGATATCCAGTTTCGCCGCGTCAACGATCGGCCCCGTCAACGGCGGGAGCGCCGCCGCGGCTTTGGCTCTTTCCGCCGCGGCCGTCGCCCGCCACTTCGCCTGCAGCGCCGTCGCGTCGTCGCGTAATTGCGCCAGCTGCGCATCGTCCCGCCGCAGATCCGCGGCTTCGGCCGCCGACCGCGCCAGCCGCTCGTTCTCCGCCCGCCACTGCGCCATCACCAGGTGCTGCTGCTGCCGTGCCGCGATTTCCGCCCGCGTGTCACTCATCATTTCGGCCTGCACCAGATAACCGCCCACTCCCGCGACGATCAGCGCAGCGGCCGCACCCATTTGTAATTTTGTTACGCTCATAAAAATCGTCGCCAGCACACCCGTCGCCGACGCCCCGGTCAGCGCCGCCCCGGCCACCGCGGCCGCGAGCCCCGCCGGCGCCGCCGCCACCGCC
>SXSC01000245.1 GCA_005792355.1 Opitutaceae bacterium | reverse complement strand
GGTGAAGCGCGGAATGGTGATGTGCTGCATCATGCCCAGCGGCCAGACACAGGGCCATGCCGGCGAAACGGGCAGCGAGAGGTCGTGGACGTGCTCCGCCGGCAATTGCGCGCGGGCGCTGGCGGCGGCGGCGGCGAAGATCAGGAGGAGGCTGGTTTTCATGGGGGCCGGGGAAGGGAATGGTGGAGCGTAAGTCTCGCTCAAGGGCTCTTCGCCTGTTCCACCGCCTCGAGCACCTGAGGCAGATGCACAAACGCCGGCCCGCCGGCCATCATCACCGCCACGCCCGCGGCCTCGAGCACCTGCTCGCGGCTGGCGCCTGCTTTGAGAGCGCCTTCCGCGTGGAGAAAGATGCACTCCGTACAGCCCTGCGCCAGGCCGACCGCCAGCGCGATCAGCTCTTTGTCACGCGCCGCCAGCTTGCCGTCCTTCATCACCGCCACATGCAGTCCCCCAAACGCCCGCGTCACGTCGGGGGCCTCGGCCCGCAACTTCGGCAGGCTCGCCTTCCAATCGGTGAGAAACGCTTCAGCGGATGTGTTCATAGGGCAACTCCCGGTTGATTGTTTCCGGCGGGACCCCGCGCCTCGCGGACCCACTGCAGAATCTCCGCCGTTCGATGCGTGATGGCCTCATAGTCGCGCGTCCTGACGGAATCGTGCCTGATGAGTTCGCGCCCGATCCCGACGCCGCACACCCCGGCGTCGAACCACGCCTTCAGTCCCCCGCGCGAAACATCGCTCAGGCCGGTGGGAAGCAGCCGGGTCCACGGTGACGGGCCGAGAATCTGCCTGACGAAGCCCGGGCCACCCGCCGCCTCGGCGGGAAAAAGTTTCACGATCTCGACCCCCAGTTCCTCGGCAGCCGCGATCTCAGTCGCGGTCTGACAGCCAGGAAGGTAGGCAATCTTGCGCCGGTTGCAGAAGCGCGCCACGCGCTCGTTGAAGGACGGGCCGACGATGAAGTTCGCTCCGTGGGCCGCGAACAAAGCGGCCGTCGCGTCGTCACCGATCGAGCCGGCGCCGAGGATGACGTTCGGCAAATGCTGCTGACAGTGCCGGGCCAGCGCCTCGAACACAGCGATGGCGTGGTCGCCGCGATTGGTGAACTCGAACACCGTCGCTCCCCCGGCGGCAACGGCGGCGACAACCCGGCACGCCACCTCCGCCTCGCTGTGATGGAAGAGGGGCACGAGTGCTTCCTCGTGCAGACGGTTGAGAACGTGGAGTCGGGAGAATCGCGCCATGGCCGGATTAGTTAAGCCCCTGCTGCTTGGCCAACGCGACCGCCTCCCGCACCGAACGCGTGGGGCCGTTGAACGCCAGGGAAAGCACGAGGAGCCCGTAAAGCGTGTCCTCATCGGACGGAGCGAGCCGGTGTGCGCCGCCCAATCGCTCGCAGATCATCCGCCGCAGCAGCGCGGTCTTCAAAGCCACCCCACCGGAAAACACCAACCGTTGCCAGTCACGCCCGGGTGAAATCCGCAACGCACACCGCTCATAGTTGTCGGCCATGCCCGAGAACGCCGCGTGAAAAAGGTGTCCGATGGTCATATTTTCCTCCCGGAGGTTGGTGATGGCGCCACGATCTCCCATCGAACTGAAATAGAAGGCTGGATTCATTTGGAGATCGGTCGTCTTCACGCGTTCTGCCTCGGCCAGGATGAATCCCCACGGATCGCTTGGTTTCACGCCCTGGCTTTCGGCGAGTTCACCGAGCAGGCGCACCAAGGCATTCAACGCGCGCCCGGCAGGAATGTGCGTAATCGTCTTGAGATATCGGCCATCAAACCACGGGCGGGTCTGGAAATTGCCGGACTCGCAACCGTCCGCGAGCCGGATCACCGCCGAGCCGGTCGAGATGTTCACCGACAGTTCGCCTTCGTCGAGGAGCGCGCCCACTTGCGAGCAATGGTAATCGCCCACCGGCGCAAAGAACGGCAGGGTGCTGGTGCCCACGCGCCATTCACCAACGACGGTCCCCTGCGCCACGATCTCCGGCCAGCGCACCCCAGCCAGACCGAGCTTTGCGATGACCGCCTGATGCCAGTTGAGCGTTTCGATGTTCAGCGCACCGTGCCCATAGGCGTTGGTCACATCGGACTTCGGCGCGCAGCCACAGAGGTTCGCCACGACGAAATACGGCAGAGCCGCCGCGATGGCTGGCGGCTGCGGCATCGCCTGGTTTCGGGCGAGCCAGAACAGGAAACTGAGCGGCACCCCGGGCAGCGGTTCGTTGCCGAGCTCGCGGCGCTCCTCGCGGGTGATCCGGCTGTTGATTTCGTCGAAATAGCTTCGCTCTCCGCCCGGCATGGGCATCAAGGCGCGCTGGTCCTGCCAGTTGATGAAGTTCGATGCCGGGCGTCCGTCGTCCCCCGCGAGCACGAAGCCATGCAGCTGGCTGCACATGAGCACGCCCGCGGCATCCGGCGCGCACACCAGCAGGCGTTCGAGCAAGGCGCGGGTCGCCACCACGATCTCGCCAGGATCGAATTCGCGGAACTTCGGGTCGAGCCCGCCCACCGGTTCCGGGAAGGGCACGCGCTCGATACGCCGCAGAGTCAGGGCATCGCGGTCGAGGACCGCGCCCTTGATGAAGGAAGAACCGATGTCGATGCCCAGAAAACGCATGGCCGGTTCCTCAGGTGATCCGCCGAAGACCGCCCACCGCGGGCGACAGGTTTTGCGGCCGCCCGGTCGGGCGCAGCACGGCGTCGAGCAGCACCAGCGGATCGCTTCCAGTTTCGGTCAGCGTCGCGATGAGTCCGGCGGGGATGCCGAAATGATCGTGCGCCGCGATGGTGATCTTCTCTCCGGCCATTTCCAGCACGCCGCCTCCGCGGACCACCGATACCGCGCAGAACGATTCAGCGCGCAGTGTGATGCCGTGTCCGGTGACCCGCGTGACCGAGAGTTCCAGTCCGCCCACGCCATCGCGGTCGGTTCTCTCCGCCGGGATGATCGGATAGCGCACGCTGGAATATCGACCGGCCGCTTTCTCTATTTCGCGTTCAAGCAGCACGGTACCGTTGAACCTTTGGCTCTGGACCGGTGCAGTGGAGAGCTCGTCGAGTGCGCGGGGCTGCGGCTCGACATCCAAGAATACACCCCAGCCGCCGCACGTCAGCGAACCGAAGATGAACGGGAGGTGGTGCGTCTGGTTGCCGATGTTGGTGTAGCCGTGTCGCGTCTTGGGCGGAATCGGCATCGCGTAGCCTTCGGTCACTTCGGCCTTGGCGTCGCCGAGCACCGCGTAGCCGTGCAGCGGTGAATAGCCGAGGTGGATCTCCACGCCTTCGCGGTGGAGGTGGTACGGCACGTCCGAACGGGCACCGTCCAGCCAGGCCAGGTTCCACGAGTGATGGTCACCGTAGACCAATGGCACGATGGTGATGCCCAGGTTCGGCACCACGAAGCTGCCCTGCTCCGGCGCGGCGGTGTCACGGGTGAGGTGGAGCCCATTGCCGGCCGTGATGGCCTCCATCTGCCGCACGAACAAATCCCGGATGCGCGGCAGCCCGGACGAGCTTTCGCACGCGCACGCGGTGTCGAGCGCATCAGCCGTTCGGGCGACGTGCGTGCAGTAGTGGTGAAGCGTCGAGATGAGGGCGCGAACGTCATGACCCACGGTGTCCATTGCCCGGTTGGCCAGATCCGCCAGCAACTCGTCTGCCCGCAACAAATGGGCGGCGGCCAGGCGGTCCACGGGTTGGACCGCACCCAAAGCTCGCCGCGTGGCGTGGAAGGCCCCGATCACCTGCCCGCGAAACGCATGGCTGTAGAGTCGGGCGAGGGCCACCTCGCGAGCCCCGATGCCGGCGGGAGTGCGCCCGCGAAGATGACTGTCGCAAGTCAGGTCGGCCAGCCGCTCATAGTTGGCGTGCATCCGCAGACGGCTGTTTTTGCAAACGTCGTTCATCGGGCGTTCGCGCCGGTCTCCACGCGGAGCACCTGCAGAAAATCATCCGCCATGCGTTCAAGATCAAATCCCGGCTGCCAACCCCAGTCGCGGCGGGCGGCGGAATCGTCGATCCTTCCCGGCCAGCTTGCGAGCAGGGCAGATGCGGCGGGATCCGGGTCAAAGCGCAGCTTCGCCTCTGGCAGACGCCGGCGGATCGCGTCCGCGACCTCACCCAGCGTCGCCGCCACGCCCGCCACGCTGTATACCCGGCGGCCGAGGCCCGTCGACGGGGCCGCGAGCAACCCCAGAAACGCCTGCAACACGTCGCGCACGTAGATCAGCGCCAGCCGGATATCCGGTCGGACGCAAAAGGTATACTGGCCCCGCTGCACCGCCTCGATGAACGCATGCGACGCGAGGGCGCTGGCCGCCCCGGCCGGCGCGAAACGTGAGACCGTGATGGGCAGGCGCAGGCAACGGAAATCCAAGCCGTGCCGCCGGTGATAATAGACGCCAAGTCGCTCGGCCGCCATTTTTGTCACGCCGTAAAGTCCATCCGGCCATTGCGGGGTGTCTTCGCGCAGGGTTTCCGGCAGCGTTCCGCCGTACGCGGCCACGGAACTCGCGAGAACCACCATGGGGGCGCCTCCGCGCAGGGCCGCCTCAAACAGGGCGAAAGTCCCGTCCATGTTCACGGCCCAGCCCCGTTCCCGATCATCCTCGCAGCTTCCGGACAGCAGCGAGGCGAGGTGAATCACTGCCGCGGGACGATGGCGGACAAAGAGTGAATCAAGCCCTGCCCGGTCGAGCAGATCCCCGCGCTCGAACACCGCGCCCGGCGCGATCGCGGCCACCGGAGCCGGGGCAACGTCGAAGAGAACGACACGATCGTACCGCCCGGCCAGCGACCAGCTCAATTGCGAGGCCAGATTGCCCGCCCCACCGGTGATCAGGCACGTCGCCACTTTAGATTTCCTCCGCCACCACCGGGTTGGTCAGGGCGCCGATGCGATCGATTTCAACCGTCACCGTGTCACCCGGTTGGAGAAACACCGGCGGCTTGCGAGCAAAGCCAACGCCGTGCGGAGTGCCCGTGAGAATCACCGTGCCCGGCAGGAGCGTCGTGCTTCCACTGAGAAACGCGATGACTGCCGGCACGTCGAAAATGAAATCGTCGCACCGCCAGTCCTGCATGACCGCGCCATTCAGGATAGTGCGAATCTTCAACGCAGCCGGATCGGGAATCTCGTCCTTCAATACCAGGCAGGGTCCGAGCGGCGCGAAGGTATCGAACGTCTTGCCGCGGCACCACTGGCTGCCGCCCCACTTGATCTGCCAGTCGCGCGCGCTCACATCGTTCGCGCACGTGTAGCCGAGCACGTAGTCAAGCGCGCGCTCGCGGGTGACATTCTTGCAGCGCTTGCCGATCACGACCGCGAGTTCGCATTCGTAGTCGACCTCGTTGCTCCGCAAGTGGCGGGGAAGCACGATGGGGTCGCCAGGATGCTGCACCGCGGTCGTTGCCTTCATAAACAGCACCGGGCGCTCGGGCACCGGCGCATTGCCCTCGGCCGCGTGCCGGCGGTAGTTGAGGCCGATGCACAGCAGATTCACCGGCTCGACCGGGGCGAGCAGCTTGGCGACGTTCGCCTTTCGGCTCGAGGTTTCAAACTGCCCGAAGATGTCTCCGGCGATTTCCAGCGCCGCTCCATCGGGTTGCTGGGCCGCATAAAGTACGGCGCCCTTCGGGTCCTGATATCGGATGATTTTCATGGTGAAATCCTGGGAGTGGTGGCCCGGCTATTTCCCGGCGGTGTAACCTCCGTCCACAATCATGGCGCTGCCGGTGACGAAGGCGGACTCATCGCTCGCCAGATACAAGGCGGCGGACGCAATCTCCATCGGTTGCGCCATCCGCTTCAGGGCGTGCGGCGCTTCCATCTGTTTTCGGTAATCGTCGGGATTGGGATATTCGCGCAACCGTGCGTCGACAAAGGGGGTCTGGGTCCGCCCCGGGCAGATGCAGTTGATCCGCACGCCGGTCGGACCGTGGTCCATCGCCATCGCCCGGGTCATCCCGACGATCGCATGCTTGGTCACCGTATAGGCAAATCGTGACTCCATCCCCATGACTCCAGCCACCGACGCCAGGTTGATGATCGAGCCGGCGCGACGCGCGATCATCGCCGGCAGGACCGCCCGGCTGAGGAAATAGGCCCCGCGAAGATTGACCTGCCAGAGCCGTTCCAAGTCGGACGGTTCCGTGGAGAGGATCGTCCCCACATGGCCGATGCCCGCGTTGTTCACCAGCACGTCGCACCGATTCTCGTTCTCCGCGAGCACCCGACGGATGATCGCCTGGCAGTCAGCCTCCTTGGTAATGTCGATCGTGGCGAGTTTTGCCTGGCCGCCGGCGTGGACAATTCTTCCGACTGTATCCAGTCCGGCGGCCACGTTGCAGTCGGCGACGTAGACCAATGCCCCTGCCTGGGCGAAGCACTCCGCGATGGCCGCGCCGATTCCTGAACCCGCGCCGGTGACGACTGCGACTTTTTGCTTGAGGGAGAACATGGTCAAAGGGCCTGACGGTTTCTGTGCCGAGGCGGTCATCGCGGGAAGTCCGGCAACGGAGCGCCGGAAAGTTCCGCCGCCTCGCGCAGGCTTGCGACCACGTCCGAGGGCAGGGATATTCCCTCCCGCATCGCCCGGTCATGGCGTTCCCACTCCATTTCACCTGGCACGTATAGTCGGTCCACGTTATCGGCCCGCGGTGCCCGGTGGATTTCGTCGACCAGCGCCTCGATGCGCCGAGTGAATTCGCCCGCCGCCATCATTGCCGGCACGTTGATCGCGATGAAGGCCGCGCCATGGCCAGTGGGTTTCGTACCATCGTCCCACAGCCAATTGCCCACCTGCCAAGTCACCGCCGCTCCGCTCAGTGCCCCGGCAAGCGCCTCGATCAGCAGCGCGATGCCGTAGCCCTTGTGTCCCGCCGCTGGCTGCAGGGCCCCCACTTGGGGATAACCACTGGGATCGGTCGTAGGCCTCCCGTCGGCACCAATCAGCCAGTTGGCCGGGATGCTTTCCCCGCGCGTCCGGGCTGCGTAAACCTTTCCGCCTGCCACCGTCGCAACCGACATATCGAGCAGAATTGCCCGGTGCCGCCCCGCTGGAACAGCGTAGGAAATTGGATTGCTGCCGGTAATCGCACCCCGCGAACCAGGTGCGGCAACGGACGGTATGTCGTTGGCCATGCTCAAGCCGATCAATCCTTCCCGCGCCGCCAGCCAGGCGTAAAAACCCGCCGCACCGTAGTGGGAGCTGTTGCGAACGCCGACATAGGCGATCCCGGATTCACGTGCCTTCGCGATCGCGGTCTGCATGGCGAAGATTGAGGTGATCATTCCCACGGCGGCGTCACCATCCACCATTGCCCAGGCCGGTCCTGCGGCCGCCACAAAAGGCCGGCCGTTCGGGCGCAACCCGCCGGCCTTGAGACGCCGCACGTAGTTCCGCAGGTTCTTTGTGCCGTGCGTGAAGACACCCCATGCGTCGGTGGTCACCAGCACATCCGCCGCGGCTGCCGCGTCGGCTTCGGTCAGTCCGACACGGCAGAAAGCCGACGTCGCAAAACGATTCAATTCGGCAACCGAGACCCGAGTGGCCGCCGCAGGGGGCATGATAGTACTCATCGCTTTGCCACCACTTGGTTGACGATGTTCGGCAGCTTTTCGCCGCGCACGGCCATCAGCGCGATGCGGGCTGCTGTTTCGCGCAGCGTCTTAACCGCGGGCGGACTCGCAGAGGCGATATGAGCCGCGAGGATGACGTTTGGCATCGTGCGGATGGGATGGTCCGCCGGAATCGGCTCGGGATCGAAAACATCGAGCGCGGCACCGGCGAGATGACCGGATTGAAGCGCTTCGGTGACGGCGGCACTGTCGGCGAGGTCGCCGCGGCCCACGTTGATGAAGATGGAGCCAGCTTTCATCTTCGCGAAGGCTGCGGCGTTGAAGAGCTGCTTCGTCTTCGGTGTGGATGGGCAATGCGGCGAGACGATGTCGCTCTGCGCGAGCAACTCATCAAACGATGCGGCCGCCACCGCGCCTGCTTTGGTGATTTCCTCCGCCGCGACGACGGGATCAAACACGAGCACACGAGCCTTGAACGCGAGCAGACGCTTCACGACCTCCCGACCGATGCGTCCGAAACCCACAATGCCGACGGTGAAATGCTTCAGCGATGCCATTGCGCTCAGCGGTGTGGCGAGCCCCCACTTGCCCGCGCGCAGGTGCAGGGCATTGGGCACCACCTGGCGTGTGCTGGCGAGAATGAAGGCCAGCGTGTGATCCGCGACTTCGTCGATGCAGTAGTCCGGGATGTTGCACACCGGGATGCCACGCTCGCGAGCGGCGGCGCAGTCCACATTGTCGTAGCCGATGCCGTAGCGCACGATGGCTTTCGCTTTGGACATGGCGGCAACGACCTCCGCATTCACCGGCGCGAACTGAGCGATCACTGCATCGGCATCCCGCACGAGCCCTATGAGTTCAGCGGGCGGGCGCTTTTCCTTGAAGGAAACAACCTCGATCCCCTCGGATCGCAGAATGGCCTCCTCGATGCTGAGATCGGGGAAGGTGTAGTCGGTGATGGCAATTTTGGTCATAGGTGGTCCAGGGGGCAATGGGGCGAACAGGCAATCCAACGATCCTCGCATAAAACATCAGATTCGGTTCTCGGCCGGAATCCGACTCGATACGCGGACGGAGGATTCAACGAATTTGGCATTGAGACCAAACTAGCACATTCCACCGACAGTCCGCCTCCGGTTTTCGCTCGTTATCAGCTGTTTTCCTTTCCGGAGAGGGGGTACCGGAGAGGGCACAGACAAGATTCAGCAGAGGGTCAATCCTGCCTCGTGACGAAGGTGGGAATCTGAAGTGCAGAGTTGGATGCCGTGCTGGAAAGCGAGCGCGGCAACCGGCCGCATTGAATCCACGCGTCCGGGGAGCGTGCCTCCGGGTTCTTCCCGAACCAAAGCAGACCGCCGACGGTCGGCACCAGTCTTCGCCCCTGGGGCTCCAGCAATCGCAGGGTCTGCCATTCGGCCTTGCCCAGCTTGCCCCGATCCGGGAACGACACGGAAGCAACCTTGAAGTCCAGTGCTTCCGAGTCGAGTCCCGGCAGCGGTGATTCGTCGAAGGTCTCGGCGAAACCGCCTTTCGCAGTGGCAGGCATTGCGCCGGGTCCCGGGCCAAACAACTTCCGCGTCAGGTCTCACCTCTAACGGTGGATGAAGTGTCCATTTTAGGCGCCGGTTCACGGCGAGAGATTCATCGGCTGAAATCCGCCGGCACGAATTGGTTCCACCTTTGCGCCGAACGGGCGCGCATTCCTCGATGCCGCTGGCCTTCAAGCCGAATCGGGCATGTCGAAGGTGAAATTCGTCCGTCGCTTGCCCTCCACCCATGAAAGCCAATCCTACGAGGAGAATCGACGTGCAGGCATTGCCGTGCAGGTGAATCGAAAGACGAAATTAGCGCCCCTGATGTTCTTGTTAAAATCGCACCCTCTCCGCCAGCCTCCGCCAAGCCTACGGCTGGCAGGCCGAATCCAGATGCTGGCTCTCGCCAGCAAAAAAAGATGCAATAAGCCTGCGGAGGCTGCCCACCATAGGCTCGGCGAAGGTTGTGTCGCGCCGCGCAGAACCCGGGGAGCTGTTCCGTTCCCGGTTTTATCAAGATAAAATCCCCCGGGAACAGCGCGGCGCGACACACGCGTACCAGCGCTTCGCCCGTGCGTTTGTCACGGAGGTCGCAGGCCGCGGAGCCTGCCGCCCGGGCCGCTGGCGGATGGCACAAGTGGTCGCGTTTGTGCGCGAGCATCTGCGCGCTCATGGTCGCACTCCCAACGCGCACGCGCTGACCACCGCTCTACGAAGCTTCTTTCGCTTTCTGCAGGCGCGGGGCGAGCTCACGGTTGATTTGACCGCGGCAGTACCACGGCTACCGGTTTGGGCGCTCGCCAGCTTGCCCGCGACTCTACCCGCCGGCGGCATGGCCACGTTGCTGGCGCACTGTGATCGCACCACGGCGCTGGGCCAACGGGATTATGCGGTGTTGGTGTTGTTGACGCACCTCGGCCTGCGTTCGTCCGAGGTGTGCCATTTGCGGTTGGACGATCTCGATTGGGTCGAGGGAAGTCTGCGCGTTCGTGCAGGCAAGTCCGGGCACGACGTGATCCATACCGCCGCCATGGAAATGCTCCAAGCCGGAGTCGATCGCGCGCTCATTGCGATCTGGCTCGGTCACGAATCGGTCGAAACCACTCAAATCTATCTGCACGCAGACCTCACCATGAAGGAGCAAATCCTGCAGCGCACGCAGCCGACGAACGCGAAACTCCGCCGCTTCCAACCCACCGACCGTCTCCTCAGATTCCTGCGCGACCTGTGACCGCCCCGCCGGATTATTATGCCGCGTCTCCGCTGGCCGTCTCAGAGGAGAACCCACCGCCGACGCGGCATAATACGGCACGCGGCATAAAATCGCAGGCCGAAACGTGGCAAGCCACGGGGAATCAACCCGCCGGCGATTCAATTCTCGAGCCGCGATTTTGGATCCCATCGCTCGAAATGCGGGCTTGGGCGTTCTGGTTTGAATTGTCCCTGCCGATTTCCAAGCTCGGCCCATGCCTTCCTTCACCGAACTCACCCAGGCCGTGGCCGCCGGCAAGCGCACCGAGACCGTCCGACTCACCCAGGAGTTCCTTGCCGCCGGCACTCCGCCCCAGAACATCGTCGAACAGGGTCTCGTGCCGGGCATGGCGATCGTCGGCGAGAAATTCCGGCGCAATGAGATTTTCGTGCCCGAGATGCTCATCGCCGCCCGCGCGATGAAGGAGGCGCTGAAGCTCCTCGAACCGCTGCTCGTCGCCGCCGGCATCAAACCGAAATACACCGCCATCATCGGCACCGCCCAGGGCGACCTTCACGACATCGGCAAGAACCTCGTGGCGATGATGTGGCGCGGCGCCAATTTCAACGTGATCGATCTCGGCACCAACGTCAGCGCTGATCGCTACGTCGCCGCCGCGCGCGAGCATCAGGCCCATCTCGTGGGCATTTCGGCGCTGCTCACCACCACGATGCCCGCGATGAAGGACGCCGTCCTCGCCCTCAAGGCCGCGGGACTGGCCGGCACCAAAATTGTAATCGGCGGGGCACCCGTCACCCAGGATTTCGCCAACGAAATCGGCGCCGACGGTTTCGCCGCCGACGCCGGTTCCGCCGTCGAACTCGCCCGGCAGATGGTCGGTGCCGCCGCGTAACCGCGCCGCATCTTCCGGCCCCACCCGCCGGCCCGCCAGCCCATGACCTCCCGCGAAAAGGTCCGCCGCTCCCTCGCTCACCAACCCGGGCCGGTGCCGGTTGATTTTGGCAGCACAGGCGTCACCGGCCTGCACGTGACCTGTGTCGCTGCGCTGCGCCGGCACTTCGGCCTGGCGGAGCACCCGGTCAAGGTGTCGGAGCCATATCAGATGCTCGGTGAAGTCGAACCCGATCTGCTGGACGCAATCGGCGTCGACGTCGCGGGCATCAGCGGCCGCGGCACGATGTTCGGTTTTCCCAACGAGGGCTGGCACGAGTGGCGCACCCCGTGGGGCCAGGTCGTCCTGGTGCCCGAGGGCTTCCAACCGCGCGAGGAACCGGCGGGCGACGTCTACCTTTTTCCCGAGGGCGACACCACCGTTCCGCCCAGCGGACATCTGCCGGCCGGCGGATACTTTTTCGATGCGATCATCCGGCAGCCACCGCTGGATGAGAGTCGCCTCGATCCCGCCGACAACTGCGAGGAATTCAAGCTGCTCGCACCGGCGGATGTCACCCACTGGGAGCGCGAGGTCGCCCGCGTGCGCGGCAGCCCGCGGGCCATTCAGGCGAGCCTCGGCGGCACGGGCTTCGGTGACATCGCGCTCGTCCCCGCGGCCTTTCTCAAGCACCCGCGCGGGATCCGCGACGTGAGCGAGTGGTACGTTTCACTGCTGGAACGGCCCGATTACATCCACGCCATTTTTTCCCGGCAATGCGACGTCGCGCTGCAAAACCTCGCGACCTTTGCCCGCCTCGCCGGCGATGCGGTGGACATCCTCTTCATCTGCGGCACCGACTTCGGCACGCAGAGTTCGCAATTCTGTTCGCGCGCCACCTTCAACGATCTCTACGCGCCGTACTACCGCCGCGTGAACGACTGGGTGCACCGGCACACGACCTGGAAGACTTTCAAGCACTCCTGCGGCGCCGTCCGGCCGCTCATCCCCGACTTCCTTGCGTGCGGCTTCGACATCCTCAATCCGGTGCAATGTTCCGCCACGGGCATGGACCCGCGCCAGCTCAAGGCCGAGTTCGGCGAACAACTCGTGTTCTGGGGCGGCGGGGTCGACACGCAGCACACGCTGCCCTTTGGGTCGCCGGCGGAAGTGCACGCGCAGGTGCTCGAGCGGCTGCGCATCTTCGCGCCGGGCGGCGGATTTGTCTTCAATACAATTCACAACATCCAGGCGCGCACGCCGGTGGAGAACATCGTCGCGATGCTCGACGCCCTCCGCGATTTTTCCGGCCGCGCTGGCGGCTGAACCTGCGCCCGGACACTCCAGGCATCTGGCCATTCTCCTTCCATGAAGCTCGCATTGCTCGACGAACTCGCCCGCCGCCCCCTGCTCGGCGACGGCGCCACCGGCACCCAACTCCAATCGCTGGGCCTCCTCCCCGGGGCGTGTGGTGAATTCTGGAATACGGAGCAGCCGGACCGCGTGCGCGAACTCCATCGCCGTTATCTCGCCGCCGGCGCCGACCTGCTCACCACGAATACCTTTGGCGGGACCACCTTTGTGCTGAGTAACCACGACGCCGCCACCCGGATGCACGAGCTCAACGTCGCCGGGGCCCGGCTCGCGCGCGAAATCGCCGGCGATCGCGCCTGGGTGCTCGGCGACCTCGGCCCGTTTGGCGGTCTCCTCGAACCGCTCGGCGACACGCCCGCCGAGGATGTCACCCGGGCTTTCGCGGCCCAAGCCGCCGCGCTGCTCGAGGGTGGCGCCGAGGCGATTTTGGTCGAGACCATGTCCGATCCCGAGGAGCTCGGCCTGGCCGTCCGGGCGGCGCGCGCCGCCGGAGCACTCGTCGTCTTGGCCACCTATGCGTTTCAGAAATCTCCGACCGGATTCCGCACCATGATGGGCACCAGCGTACCCGTCGCAATCGCCGCCGCGCTCGCCGCCGGTGCCGACGTCGTCGGTGCCAACTGCGGGACGGAACTCTCCCTCGACGACTATACGCGGCTCACGGCCGAGTTGGTCGACGCCGCCGGCGCCACTCCGGTCATCGTGCAGCCCAACGCCGGCTCGCCCGTGTTACGCGACGGAAAAATTTCCTACGCTGAATCGGCCGCGGAATTCGCCGCCGCCGCCCCGCGACTGCTCGCCGCCGGCGCCCGGATTGTCGGCGGCTGTTGCGGCAGCACGCCCGCGCACATCGCCGCGATGCGGGCGATGGTGAAGAACTGAAAGGCGTGGGAGGGCGTGGGGGCAAAAAGATTGGTGGTTTTCCCCCATCCCCAACCAAGACAGCTGAGCAAGCCGAAGTCGGTCCCTGCCGCATCTTTCTCGTGCCGCCCTACTCCCCCTTCGTCTCCGCTCCGGCGATCGCCGGCTCCAAGGCCACCCCCTTCACCCGGATCCCGGCCAGCTTGCTCACGACCAGGTCCGCGTGCTCCTTCGCCACGTCCACGAGCGTGTGGCGTTGGTGAATATCGAGTGCCCCGACAATCGAGGCCGGCAGCCGCGTGACTCCGGCGATCTTCCCGACCACATCCGCGGGGGTGATGAGCTGCTTGCGACCCACGTTGAGGAAAATCGTGGCCATGCCCGGCTCGTGCCCGGTGCGGGCCGGACGTTCAAAGTGGGGCTTGGGGACGGAGCGCTTCGGCGCCGGCTGCGGCAAAAAGGCATTCTGTTCGGCTTCAACCGACGCGGGGCTGCTCGCCGGAGCCGGGTGGGAGTCAGGTCGCGCGACTTCGAATTTTTGCTTCGGCTTCGCGGACGGCAGCCCGCCTCCCTCTGGCCGCGATGCCGCGGCTTTCGCCCACGCGGGCGCCGGCTTCGGCGCATCGACTGATGGCTGGGCCGGTTTCGCCGGCGACGGTTTCGCCGCCGGGCCTCCAGTCGCGGGGCCAGCGCCCTGCAGCATGTGGATCAGGGCCGAACAGATGTCCGTACTCGGGTACCCCTGATCGAGCAGCCGGTCGATCATGCGGTCGTGTGGCTTGAACTTCTTTTCCTCCAGCGTCGTGCGGATTTTTTCGAAGAACACACTCGTGCGCGCCTCCTCGACCTCATCCAGCGAAGGGATCTTGCCGCGCCGGATGTCGAGCTTCGCCCAGCGCACCATGCTCTGCAGTTTGTAGATTTCCTGCCCGCTCACGAAGGTGAACGCCTGCCCTTTCCGGCCCGCCCGCCCGGTGCGACCGATGCGGTGCGTGTAGTCCTCCGCGTCGTTCGGCAGGTCAAAGTTGAACACGACCTCCAGATCGTCGATATCGAGTCCGCGGGCCGCGACGTCCGTTGCCACAAGAAATTCAAATTTCCGCTCGCGGAACTTCTGCATCACGCGGTCGCGCTGCGCTTGGGTGATGTCGCCGTGCAACCGGTCCGTCATGTAGCCGCGCGAGTGCAGGTGTTCGTCGAGATCGTCGACCATGATCTTCGTGCTGCAAAAAACGATCCCGTAGCGAAAATCATTCACGTCGATCAACCGCGTGAGCGCCTCGATCTTGGAGCGGCGGTCGACCTCGAAGTACGTCTGCTCCACCTGCGGGGCATTCTGCGCCACCGACTCGATCCGAATCCACTCCGGATCCTTCGAGTAACGGCTGATCATATCCTGAATCCCGCGCGGAATCGTGGCGGAGAAAAACAGGAGCTGCCGCTCCGTCGGCACGGATTTCAGGATGTGCTCGATGTCGTCGCGGAAACCCATGTCGAGCATGCGGTCGGTTTCGTCGAGGATCACGAGCTTGAGCTGATCGAGCTGGAGCGTGCCGCGCTCCATGTGGTCCATCACGCGGCCCGGCGTGCCGATCACGATCTGCACGCCCGCCGCGAGCGCGCGAAACTGCCGCTCGTAACTCTGCCCGCCGTAAATCGGCACGCCGGACACCCCGCGCTTGAAGAGGGCGAGCTTGCCGAATTCCTCCGCAACCTGCACCGCGAGTTCCCGCGTGGGACACAGGATGAGCACCTGCACGCCGCGGATTTTCGGGTCGACCTTTTCAATGGCCGGGATGGCAAATGCCGCCGTCTTGCCCGATCCGGTGGAGGACTGGCCGACAACATCGCGCCCGGAGAGAATGGTCGGGATGACCGCGGTCTGGATGGGCGAAGCTTCCTCGAAGCCCATCTTGGCAACAGCTTTCAGCAGGTCCGGCGAGAGGCCGAGTTGATCGAACGGGCGTTTTTCCATCCCGCAAGGTGCGGGACAATCCGTGAAAAAGAGAGCCTAATTCCGCCCGGTGCCTGGCGGGGGGGGAAATCGCGCTCGCCGGCGACTCGGACCGTCACTCGATTCTGGCCGCCTCGCCCAGCACGTGGATGGTGTTCTCCAGCGTGCCTTTCACCGTCGCCCCGTCCGCCCCTTTGAGTTCGTAGCGGATCTCCATCTGCTGCACCGGTTCGATCTCCGGCAGCAACAGGCGCAGTTTCAGGCGATCCTCCGCCAGGGTTGCGCCCGCAATCTTCAGCTCCTTCACGTTGTGCCGCGCCGATCCGTATTTCTCACTCCGCAGCAGTGACCACGTCGTGACCTTGAAATTCGCGGCATTGCCCGCCGCCCGCGCGTCAAGCGGATCGGAGAAAACCAAATCGATGCCCTGGCGGTGGGCTCGCAGACCGGTCGGCACCCCGGCCGGTTTGCCCGTGGCCCGAATCCGGTAAATTCCACCGGGTTGATCCAGTTGATTGGTGGCCCAGGCCGACATTCCAGCCAGATAAAGATGCCCATTCCCGGAGTGGAATCGCCCGCGGATCAGACCAGTCGGCAGATCCGCAATCGGCAGCGCGCAGATCCCGCCCTGCACCGTCCCGCCCAGGAATTCGTGGGGCACGATTTCGATCCGCCCCGTGCCATACGACAGGTTGATCAGCTTACCGTGCAACGCGCCCCAACTTTCGCTCTCCACCCAGAGCAGTTCCGCCGGCGAACGATCAAACATCTTGTCCACCCAGGTGAGCGGTTGCTCCATCGCGGCATCGGAGGTGTCCGGCGGTGCGCCGTAGCTCCACATGTTGCCGTAGAATCGCACGCGCCCCGGTTTGACCCAATTGATCCGGTTCATCGGCGTCCAGTGGCCTTCCTGATCGGTCACGATGAAGCTTCCGTCCGGATTGAGGCAGACGCCGTTGGCCGCGCGGAAACCGTTAGCGAGGATCTCCGTCGTCGCACCGTCGGCGGCCACCTTGAGCAGCGTGCCATGTTGCGGCACCAGGGGCGGGCGCGCATGCCGGGCGCTCTTCGCGTAATAGAGGTTTCCCGCCACATCGGCCTGCAGGCCCATCGCAAATTCGTGGAAGTGTTCCGTCACCTGATGGTCGCTGTTGAAGCACTCATAAAAATCGATCTCACCATCGCCGTTGAGATCACGCAGCCGGACGATCTGATCGCGGCACGAAACCATGACCGCGCCGTTGACCACCTTGATTCCCGCCGGCTGAAACAGCCCCGCCGCGATCCGCTTCCACGTGACCGTGGCCTGGTCGCCGCCAATCCCCTCGATCCGAAACACATCGCCGTCCCACGTGCACACCACCGCCGCATCCGTGCCGGGAAGAAAATCGATCCCCGTGGTGCGCATCCAGTTTTTCCCCGGATTCGTCGCGCGCGCCGGCAGCGAATAGCTGTCCACCGCGAATGCCCCGGTCGGCGCCCCGCGGATCACCGCCGTCTCGAACGTCGTCGGCCACTGGGCCGGGCCCCCGCGTGTAAATTGCCGGAGATCGAGCGGCGCGAGCCCGGCCGTTTTTTCCGGGGCGGCCGCGCGACCGTAAACCAGGGCGAGGTTCAGCGGCGTCGCCGTCGCCGGAATCCGCACGACCGCAAATCCGTCGGCCGTGCGCTGGCTCACGCCCGCCGCGCCGCGAATTGTGAAACTCGTCACGGCATTCCCGGCGCGGAAGGCCAGATCGCGCGACGACTTCCCAATGTTCAACGTGCGCACAATAACGGGCGGGCTTCCCGGCTCAAGGTCGTAGCTTTCCAGGATCGACACGTCCGCCACCGTGTAGGAAATCACGGTGCGCGCTCCCGCCCGGTAGAGCCCGCGGTATTTTCCCCACGCGCGTGGCAGCGGTCCGTAGGGCCGCCCGTCGAGCCCGCGGATCCGCGGATCGACAAAGTCGCCCGTCGCGGGGTTGGCCCAGCCCGGGACGTCGGCGGTCTCCAGCAGGAGATCGCCGATGGTCCGCGGCCGCATGCCATGCCGGCCGTCGAAGTTGATGCCGTGCCAGTCGATGAACCCCGCGCCGGTCCACGCCCCCGCCACGCGCAGGGTGTCGTGTTCGAACGCCAGCCAGGTATTGCCGCGGGCGATACCGCCCTCGCCGGCATCGAGCCGGACCGCGATGCCCTTGTAGGCGAGGTTGGCGTCGGGGGGCACGTAGTCCGGCTGGCTGCCGGCGGGTGGCTTGGCGGCGCGATCGGCGGGATCCGTCATTTCAAAGGTGCCGATCAGGAGATCGCCGTAGTTCATTTCCCGCCAGGGTTCACGTTTGACGGGCGCGGGGCCGTTGCTCGATCCCTTGGGCAGCCCGGCCAGATAGCCGTTGCTCACCTCGAACCATTGCCCGGGGTTGTGTTCGCGGAGAAAATTTTCCCGGAGGTAATGGATGACGTCGTATTTTTCCTGGGGGACGAGTTCCACCTGCGGCACCATCATCCGCCAGCCGCGCGTCAGGGTTTGGTACATCGTGTAGGGATCATTGCCGTGTTGGAAAACCCCCTGGCCAAAACGCAGCGAGGTGGGCAGGGAACCCGGGACATTCAAGTCCCCGTGGCAACTCTGGCAGATCTGCTGGAAAATCTCCCGGCCGCGCGCGAGGGAGGCCTTGTTCCAGCCGCGGATCAATCCCGCGTGATCGATCTCCTTTTCGTAAGCCGGCAACGCCGACACCGGCAGCAGCGGTTCCCCGGGGGGCAGCTTGAGTTCCGGCTGGGCGCAGAGCAAAGCGCCCGGACCGAACAGCAAGAGGCGAGACACCGGCAGGAGCAGGGACTTCATGACGAGCCCGACGATTCTCGAAGTCCGGCCCGCTGCAAAGCCTCGAATTTCGGTGGCCGGCGTTTCAGTCTCGATTCCGAATCCGACCATCTGAATGGTACTCCTTCAATCCCACTCGACCATGTTGCCCACCCGATATCTGCCCTCGCTCGCCGCCCTCATCTTATTGCCGCTCGCGCTCCTCGCCCAGGCCCCGGCACCCAGGTGGCCGGGTCCGAAACCGACGCAGCACGACTACGCGAAATGGGAAAAAGCGGTCGCCGCGTTCGAGGCGGCGGACCAGGCGAATCCGCCCACCAAGGGCGCGGTGCTGTTCGTGGGCTCGTCCACGATTGTTCGCTGGAAATCGCTGGCGGCCGATTTTCCCGGGACGAAAGTCCTGAACCGCGGCTTTGGCGGCAACCAGATCAAGGACTGCACCCATTACGCTGAGCGGATGATTTTCCCGTACCAGCCGAGCGCCCTATTCCTGCGCGCCGGCGGCAACGACCTCAACGCCGGCTGGTCCGTGGCGGAGGTGTTTGCCGACTTCAAGGCGTTCGTCGCGAAGGTGCGCGGCCAGTTCCCCGACCTCCCCATCCACTACATCAGCCTCTCGCCCACGATCAAACGCATCGAGCAGATAGCGGCGGGCAACCAACTCAACGATCTCATCGCCGCGTACTGCAAGGCCGGTCGCGGCTTAACCTACATCGACACCCGCCGGCTCTCACTCGATCCGCACGGCAACGTGCGCCCGGACGTATTCGTGCCCGACATGCTGCACTTCAATGACGAGGGCTACAAGTTGCTGGTCGCGCACGTGCGGCCGTTCGTGCCGAAGACGAAGTGAGCGATGGGCCTGCGCGTGGGCGGCGGGCGCCTGGCAAGCGCCCCTCCCTCGAGCCGCATGGCGAATCAGCCGGCGGCACCCTCCCCGGCCTGACCGGGCACATGATTTTTTCTTTCCGTCCACCGGACCGGCGGATTACATCGCACCCATGACCATGCGCGAAATCGAGATTGTCGACTTGCCGCCGCTCAAGCCCAGTGAGCAGTCGCTGCTCGAAATGCATTCGCTGCTGAACATCTTCAACGTGCTGCGCGGCGAACTCAGTTTGATCGGCTTGCAGGTCGCCAACAACGACGCGCTGCTGACCCGCGGTCTCGCGACCTGCGACCGGCTCATTGGTGAACTGTCTGATCCGAAAGCGAGCCTCGCCGGCGCGCGCGCGATGGACGAACATACCGCCGCCATCCGACTGGAAATCGAGGCCGTCCTCAATCGCCATCCGGACGCCCGTTCCAATCCGGAAGTCGTCGAGTCACAGGCGAACCTCCAGTCGGTCTTCAGCATCTTGCAGGTGCGCGCGCGCGAATTGCTGGCCCGCGCCCAGCAGCGGGATCGCTGGGTGGAATTTTCCCCGGCGACGTTGCGCGACGATTTCGAGAGCGTCTTCGCCGCCATCGCGCGCAACAGCCACGGACGGTTTCGCTTCATCTATAATGCCGCCGTGCAGCAACCGGGGGACTACTATATTGACTTCAAGATCGAGAGCATTGACGGCGACCGGCTTTGGATGCCGCCCGTGTTCAAGGATGTCATGCGAGATCTTGTGGCGAATGCACGCAAGTACACGCCGCCGGGCGGGCACGTCACTTTCGCGGCGCACGAATCACCGGAGGAGTTGCGGCTCTTGATCGAAGACACCGGGCGCGGCATCCCGCCCGACGAAATCACCACCGTGGTGCAGTTCGGCCGCCGCGCCCGCAATGTCAGCGACGTGCGCACGATGGGTGGCGGCTTTGGCCTGACCAAGGCGGTGTTCGTCACCAAACAGTTTGGCGGACGCTTCTGGATCGCTTCGCAAGTGGGGGTCGGCACGCGCATCCGCATCGTCCTGCCCCGCCCACCCGCGGCCGAGCTGATCTAAACCGGATCGATTCAATGAAGGTCGGAACCCGTTGCCCCCAACGGGCTGAATAGTCTTGGCTAAGGCCCCGCCCGTCGCCGCTTTTTCCCTCGAAAAAAGTGGCGGCAGCCGATTGAGATACGGGCGCCCAAAACGCACCCTTCGCAGCACCCGCGAACCACGTCCCGCCGGGTCCCTGCGACCCCATCAACCATCCCCCATTGTCACATGCAGGCCCTCCGTCTCCCCGTCGTCGCCGGATTGTTTCTGACGGGAATTCTTTCGGCCTCCTCCTCGGCCGCCCAGCCGACCGCCGCCGACCACCTCAGTCGTGCGGAGGCCAAACGGGCCCGGCGCGATTTCGGGGGCGCCGTCGCGGATTACAGCCTGGCGATCGCGTTGGAACCCGACTCCGCCGAAACCTATTTCAAACGCGCCGTGGCCCGGGCCGCGAGCCTCGATCGCGCGGGTGCCATCGCGGACTACGACCGGGCGATCGCGTTGGGCCTGACCTCCGGCCAAGTCTACCAGAAGCGTGGCGAAGCCCGGGTCGTGACGGAGGATTTCGCCGGCGCGATTGCCGATTTCACCCACGTGATCGCGCTGGACCCGTCATCGACCGACGCCTACCTGCACCGGGCGTCGGCGAGGCGCGCCAACCACGATCTCGCTGGCGCGCTGACCGACGTGAACAAGGTGATCGAACTCAAGCCGGCGTCTGCGGGCGCCTATTCGATCCGGTCCGCCATTCGACGGGCGATGGGGGACATCGCGGGTGGCGACGCCGACAACGACAAGGCCGTGGCGTTGCGAACCGCCCAACTCGTCGCCAAGTCAGGAGCTCAACGCGGCACCGCGGATCCGCCCGCCGTCGCGCCCAATCCCGGACGCCAGGCCGCGGAGCAGTTGGTGCAAGCTGGAGCGACCAAACTTTCCAGCGGCGATCTCGCGGGCGCCGCGGCGGATTTTTCCCGGGCCATCGAGCAGGATCCGAAAATGCCCCAGGCCTACCTCAGCCGCAGCGTCGCCCGGCGGGCGCTGAAGGATTTGGCCGGCGCCTATCAGGACGTGGCGCACGCCGTCACGCTCGCTCCGGGGTGGGCCGAATTGCACGCCGCGCTCGCCGAGATCAGCCAGGCGCGCGGCGACCTGAAGCGCGCGATCGCGAGCTACACCAAGGCGCTCCAGCTCAACCCGGAGTATCTCGACGGCGTACTCGGCCGCGCCGGTGCGCTCCGCGCCAACGGTGATCTCAAACGCGCCCTCGCCGACTATTCCGCGGTGATCACGCTCAACCCCGGGCTGGCGGAAGCGTATCGGCTCCGGGCGGACGTGCGGCAGGCCTCGGGAGATCTGCCGGGAGCGATTGCTGACCGCCGCCAGGCCGACGAAGTGGCCGCGGCGCACGCGGTGAAATTCGGCGCGTTCGAGCTGGCCCAATCCGCCGACGCGAAACGGGCCAAAGGCGATTTTGATGGGGCGATCGCGGACTACGACCAACTGATTGCGCGGCATCCCACCGACCTGAGCGGCTACTGGGGCCGGGGCGAACTGCGCTTGGCCACGGGGAATTTCGCCGGGGCCGCGGCCGACTTCGACCAGGCGATTAAACTTAACCCACGAGCACCGCGCTTCGCCCAGCGCGGCGCCGCCCGGCAGGCCCTCGGTGAATTCGAAGCCGCCCTCGCGGATTACGACAGAAGCATCGAGCTCGATCCCGCCCAAGCGGAGCACGTGCGGTTGCTGCGCCATGTACTGCTGCGCCGCCTCGGCCGGGCCGAACCCGCCCAGTCGCTCAAGCAGTCGCTGGTCGCCTCGAAGGACCGCTGGGCCAAGGCGCTTGGCCGCTATCTGGCGGGCGAATTGGACGAACCGACTTTGCTCGCCGAGGCGGCCCGCGGCGACGACTCGACCTTTCCGCAGGCGCACAGCAACTCAATCCAGCAGCGGCAATCCGGCGCATTTTATTATGCCGGCATGACGCATCTGCTCGGCAACGAACCGGATGTCGCCCGGAAATTTTTCGAACAAAGCCTGGCGTTGAATCTCACCAGCCTTACGAACGGCCCGACGCACATCCGCGAGATCGCGCTTGCCCGCGCCGAACTGGCCCGGCTCTCCGCGCCACGCTGACCCCCGCGGGACCTTTTTCAGTCAACTCTTTGCGATCCCTCCTCGATCCAAACTGCCAGGAATTACGTTTCCAAACCAAAACATGAAAACCACGTTCCGCTCGCGACTATTCCGCGCCATCGCTCTCGCCGGTATCCTGATTTCTGGAGTCCTTGCCTCGAGTCGCGCCGCCGAAGCGGACGACGGCGCGAAGCAGTTTCTCGACCGGGGCTATGCGCTGCAGGTGAAAGGCGACCACCAGGGCGCGCTCGCCGCGTTAAATCTAGCTCTCGAATTCAGTCCCCAAAACATCGTGGCCTACGCGAACCGCGGGGCCGTGCGACGCGCGCTGGGCGATGAGCCGGGGGCGCTCGCCGACTACAACCGCGCCATCGAACTGGAACCCAAATTCGGCGCGGCCTACCTTAACCGCGGCAACCTCAAGCTCGGTCAGGGCGCCTTCGCAGAGGCGGTGGCCGACTTCACCCGCGCGCTCGAACTCAACCCCAAGGACTCCCGCGCCCAGTACTTGCGCGGCGAGGCCAGGGCATCACAGCACGACTGGGACGGCGCGATCGCCGACTATTCCCGGACGCTTGAGTTGGAGCCGACCAACGCCAACGCCAAGTTTGCCCGCACCGCGGTCAGGTCCATGAAAGGAGACTGGGACGGACTCGTCGCCGAATTCGACCAGGCGATCCGCGCGAATGGGGAACGCGCGGACGACTACACGGAGCGCGCCGCAGCCAAGGCGTCCAAGGGAGATTGGAACGGCGCAATCGAAGACTACACCAAGGCTGTCGATCTCATGTCCGCCAAGCCGGGTGCCGCACCGTCCGCCGCCCCGGTCGCTCAACTCCTTTCTCGCGCCGCCGCCAAGGCGAACCAAGGCGACAGCAACGGCGCCATCGCCGACTGCGACCGGGCGATCGCCGCAGCCGCGCGCAACTTCACCGCTTACACCGCCCGCGGCCGGGCGCGCCTGGTCGGCGGCGACGCCGCCGGCGCGATCGCGGACTTCGATCGCGCGATCGAGCTCGACGCCCAGCGCGCCGAGTCCTTTGTCGGCCGCGCCGTCGCCCGGTGGAAAAACGGTGACGTCTCCGCTGCGCTCGCCGACCTGACGCGGGCCGGTTCACTGAACGTACAACGCCAGCCCCTTGCGGGTGTGCTCACGTGGGTGCTCCGGATGCGTGCGGGTGAGACAACCGAGGCGGAGCGTCAGCTCGCCGAGCAGATGAAGAAGAGCCCGATGCGGCCGAATACGAGAATTGTCGGCAATGGCGCGATGTCCGTCTTCCTGCGTTCCGGAGGTGATGTGAGCGGCACCGAGTGGAAGATGGAAGTGTCCGCCTTTCTGCTCGGCGGAACGAACGAGCCGGCGTTTCTCGCCGCCGGCGCGGCCTTTCGCGGCCGATACCTCGCGGCACCCGGCGAGGCGGCGTTCTACGCCGGCTGCAAGCGCCTGCTCGCCGGTGATCGCGCCGGGGCGGAAAAACTCCTCCGCGAATGCGCGACGATGGACGCGCACGGCAGCCTCGAGCGCGTGCTCGCCGAATCCGAACTCAAAGCGCTGGCCGCGAAGTAGGGGCGCCCGCGCCGCAGCGGTCGGTGGTCACCCACCCCGCGTGCCGCCGGTGCGTGCACTCCAAAGGAAGGGTCTCGGTTTTGGGCATGGGGATTTGCATCGGGTCTTTGGTTCGATCAATCAGCCGATCAGCATGTGCGCTTCCCCTCCACAGCTAGGCAGACGACCGATGGTCTTGCTGCTCGCCGGCCTGATTGCCGGCGGCAGTTTGCCGGCGCAACGCGGCGGGCGGGGCTTTGGCGGCGGTCAGGTTTATGTGCCCAAGGCCGTCTCCTCGTGATGGGCCTGCACAACTCCGACGACAGCGACGGCTGGGAACGCGAAGGGGAAGACCAGGAATGCTTCTTGAAACACTCCGAGAAGGTCGCCTACCCGCTCGCGATCAATATCATTCTTTATATCATGACCCATTGATCTCCCGGGCCGCCTTTCCCGCGCCGCAAACCGCACGGGAAATTCCACTCGCCACGCTCGCAGCGACGATGGAAGATGGAAGCTCTGTACGAGATAAGTTTCGTCCGTCACATTTTTGATCGCCGCAGAAACTCCGTAGCGCATCTTCCCGAGGTGGCAGCGTCCGCCAAAACTCACCTCCCCCACGGCATGGGACTGCAACCGCCAGCCCTCGACGAGCCGCCCACCCGTGAAAGTCGTCTGGTTGATGTACGTCGTGTACTCGATCACGTTAAAGGTGTCCGAGGTGGCGCGGTTGCCCACAAACCGGAGTTCCATTTTTCCCGCTGCTGCAAGCGCCGCTTCGGCCAGTCCCCCCGCGATTTTCGCCTCCGCGCCCGCGGGCATCACGCATGATTCCCTTCACCCTGCCGTCCGACTACCCCCGTCTCAGGACCGTGGAAACTTTCCATGAACTGGTCGCCACCCGTTTCGCCGACGGCGTCAACGCCCTCTGTTGGCCGCGCACACTGCCGGGCGATTTCAGCGAGGTCGTGAAGCAGTTCGGCGGCACCGCGGGCATCATGACCCTCGACGAAGCACACCTGCGGGCCCTTCCCGTCAGCGCCGCGGGCCGGGTCGCCGTCGACCTCCTCGTCGCCGACCTGCGGCTACTCCGGGAGCACGACCTCGATCCGGTGCTCAACTGCATCCACGGCTACCCCCGCGACGAGGAACCAGGGCCGGTGGTCACCGACGTATTCTCCTTTCACGCCGACAGCGCCACGGTCCCGGCCGACACCTATCTTTGCACCTACCACGGGCCGGCGAGCGAGGGTCTGCGCAACGACGAGGCGCAACGGCGCGTAGAAATCCCCGCCACCCGCGCCGAACTCCTGCGGCACTTCGGCGGGCAGGACAACGACGACTTCCGCTGCTACCTGAAAGAAAACTGCTACGACCTCCACTACGCCCCGGTCCCGTCGGCGCGGCCTTTTTCCTTCGGCTTGGGCAATCTCTGGCGCATCGCCTGCGAATATCCCGGCAGCCCCGTCCCCCCTTGCCTCCACCGCGCTCCCGCCACCCTGCCCGGCGAACCGCCGAGGTTGCTGCTGATCAGTTGAAGGAGGGCGAATCGAGGTTTTCTATATCAGCCTGTCCCTTTGCACCTCCTCCGGTTCATAATTCCAAGGTTCACTGTTCAGCGGTTGGAAACGCATGAAGATCAAACGTTTTCTCATCCAACCTCTGAACCGTTGGGCCGTGAGCCCGACAACTTCAACAACCTGTCCCTTTATCTCACCTTTAATCGGCCTGTCCCTTAATCTCACCCTCGACTCAAACCATGAGCTCTCGTCTTCCGCGTCTCTGGTACCTTCTCCCCGCGCGACGCGGAACGATTTCGCGCTGGACGCTCGCGGCCGCCTCTTGGTTCGTCGCGCCCGGTCTGTGGGCGCAGGAGCCCGCTGCAACCGTTGCCGTCACCGTCTCCGCTGCTCCCGTCGGGCGCACGCCCGCAGTCATCGGCTACAACATGGGCGACAACCTCCCAGGCAGCAACGTCACCTCCTGGCTGCGCTACAGCGAACTCAACGGCGCACGCTTTTGGTGGTCCCAGGACGCCTGGCCGTCCAACCCGCCCGCGTGGCCCGCCGGCTCCGCGAACCTGGCCCGCTTCACCGAAGCGCGCGCGCACTTGCGAGCGGACCCGCTCGCCGGCGGCGACCGTGCGGCACACGCCACCGCCATCGCGCAGGCCTACGGTGGCGTGACGACAGGTATGGTCGGAGAGTGTTACTCCCTCTCCGAGCTGCACCGGCTTGGCGCCGAGGTGCTGGTCATGATGTCGCGCAGCGCCAGCCGCGCCCCGTTCGACCTGGCCGACGGCACACCCGACTGGTCTGGCCGCTGGTCCTACTGGCGCGGCGTGTATCTAAACGCCTTCTACGTCGCGCAGCACTACGGCGCCGCCCGGTTTCAGTTGTTCAACGAGCCCGACCACCCCAACAGCCTCCCCCTCACCCAGGCCGCCTATTTGAAAAAAATGCAGCTCGGCTCCGACGCGGCGCAGGCGGCCGTGGCCGACGTCAACCGGCGCTTCGGCCGGTCGCTGCGGGCCCAGGTGTCGGCGCCGGTCAGCGCCGGTCTCCTGGTGTTCCAAGCCCGCACCGGGCGGCCCGACACCCGCGACGCGGTGGTCGGCTGGGGCGAGCTGCTCCTGCGTCATCGCACGGATGATTTTCCGGCCCGGAGCGAGTGGGCGTGGCCGTTGTTTCACACGTATGCGTTTCAGAACTACGGGCGCGAACCCGGGCGCATCGCCACCGGTCTGCCGGAGTTGCGCGGGCTGATTGCGCGGGCCAACGCGGGCACGCCGCTGCCGATCATCGTTTCCGAGATGAACGTCAGTACCGCCGCCAACTTTTCGAAGACGACCGCCACCCTCGACACGCCGGCCTATTACGCCGCGTTTGGCGCGGTCGCCGCGGCCTATGTCAACGCGGGCATCGACGAGATCTACGTGTTTCGCCTCACGCAAAATTTCTACGAAGGCGCCGGCGGGGTCAAAAAGAACGGCACCCACTTCATCGCGGCGGACGATTCCCGGAAAAATATCCTCGGCAACACCAAGGGAGCCGAGGCGGTGCGGTTGCTCATGCGCGGCTTTGCGGGCGCGCGCGTGCGCCTGGCGCCGCCGGCTGCGGCGAGCCCCGACGTACACACCGTCGCGGCGCGCGACGCGACCACCGGAGCGTACACGCTGCTGGCCGCCAACCTCAAGCAGGCGCGCAACCTCGCGCTCGATCTCGCGGCCTGGCACCTGCCCGCGGGCACGCTCGCGGTAATCGACGAAGTGAGTGCCGCCCATCACGGCGACGTGCGCCGCTCGACGGCGCTCCCGGCCGACGGTCGGCTCACGCTGGAGTTGGACGCCGACTCCGTGGCGCTCGTAACGGTCTGGCCACGCCACCGCGGGGCACCACAGGTCGTGGCCGCGACCAAATCCACCGATTCGCAGTGGCAGGTGTCGGCCGCCGCCGCTCCAGCCGGCAGCCGGCGGTTGCTGGCGGTGCGGGCGGCAGCGCAGTCAACGGCCCGCCTGCGGGTTTACGGGGGCACGGGCGACCCGGCGCGCGCCGATCTCCTCGGCCAGATCACGCTCGGCCCGTCGGCGAGGGAGGCGGTGGTGGACGTGACCCGCTACGTGCAGGCGTCAGCCGGCGCGACGCCGGTGTTTCAATTTGTGCCCGACGATCCGCAGATTGGCGCCACCACGTTTGCGCTGGAGTCCGTCGAACTGCGCACCTTCGACCTGTGGAAATAGTCCAGCGGTTTCCGGTAGCGCGTCGCGACATTCTCCGAAGCCTATTCTTAAATCCAACGAACCGCGCAGGCGGTGGGCGCTTGGGCAAGCGCCCCTCCTTTCAACCGCCGTCGAAAACCTGGCAATTTCCGCCGCCCCCCGCTTCACGGCTACTTCGATCCGATGATCGGCTCGGGAATCGCCGCGCCATCCTGGCGCGGATCGGAGGCGCCCTGATTCACCCCAGTGTTGAAATCGCGCAGCACCGCCTGCCCGCTGCCGACGGCGCCGGCAAACGCGGCGAGCGCCGCGATCTGGTGGCCCTTGTTCGCGAGCTCGGACCGGACCGATGCCGGCACACGCGACTCCAGCGAGACATCGAACCCACCAAAGGTATGCTTGGTGAACCGCGGGGCCTCGATCGCCGCCTGCAGGTTCAGCTTGAAATCCACGATGTTCGCGACGAATTGCGCGTGAGCCTGCGGCTGGTTCCAACCGTTCATGATGCCGAACGCGATGCGAACTCCCTCCTTCTCCATGAACCCCGGGATGATGGTGTGCAACGGCCGCTTGTGCCCGGCGACCGCGTTGGGGCTGGCCGGGTCGAGACTGAAAAGCGCCCCGCGGTTCTGCAGCGCGAACCCGCAGCCGTCGGGGACGATGCCGGTGCCAAAGCTGCCATAATTGCTCTGGATCAGCGAGACCATGTTGCCCTCGCGGTCCACCGCGCACAGATACGTCGTGTCGTTGCCCGGTGCCGGCGGCGTGCCGGCCTCCACCACGTCATGCGCCCGGGCCGGATCGATTAGCGCCGCGCGGGTGCGGGCGTAGTCTTTCGAAAGCAGGCCCGCCACCGGCACCTGGGAAAAGCGCAGGTCGGCGACGAAACGGAGCATGTCCGCGTACGCGAGCTTCTTGGCCTCGATCATCGCATGCAGGGCCCGCGTCGAGTTGTGGCCGTACTCGGCCAGCGGAAAGGTTTCCATCAGGTTGAGCATCGCCAGCGCCGCGATGCCCTGGCCGTTCGGCGGAATCTCGTACACCGTCCAACCCCGATAGGTCGTCGAAATCGGCTCGACCCACTCGGCGCGATAGTCGGCCAGATCGGCGGCGGACATCGTGCCGCCCAGGCGCTGCGACGTCGCCACGAGGCGGCGCGCCATCTCTCCTGCGTAATAGGCCCGGGAGCCCTGCGCGGAGATCTGGCGCAGCGCCCAAGCCAGATCGGGATTACGAAAAACCTCGCCCACCTTCGGCGCCCGCCCGCCCGGCAGAAAGGTCCGGGCCGCATTCGGATCGCTCCGCAAGGAAGACGAGGCGCTCCAGGCGACGTGGTCGGTGACGGGAAACCCCTCCTCCGCGTGGGCGATGGCCGCGGCGAGGACCTCGGGAAATTTTTTCCGTCCAAAACGGGTCAGCAGTTTTTCCCAGCCGTCGACGCAACCCGGCACCGTGACGGCCTGGATGCCGTGCTGGGGCATGACGGCGATCCCTTTTGCTCTGAAAAATTCCTGGGTCAGCCCCGCCGGCGACCAGCCGCTCGCATTCAAACCGAAGATTCGTCCGCTCTTCGCTTCATACACGATCGCAAACAAATCGCCGCCGATCCCGTTCATGCCTGGCGAGACGACGCCCATCACGGCGTTGGCCGCGACGATGGCGTCGATCGCATTGCCGCCCTGCGCGAGAATGGCCGCGCCCGCCTGCGAGGCGAGCGGTTGCTCCGTCGCCACGATGCCCTGCCGCGCCATCACCACCGAACGCCCCTGGACGCGACCGCTCACGGCGCCCGGTGACGCCGCCGGCCACGCCAGCGCAAGACCGAGGAGGACAAAAGAAGATTTCGCGGGAGTGAGCATGGGGAGATCGGCGCGACGGTGCGAAGGCGCCGCCGGGTTGGCAAGGTCAGTCCCAATCCACTCGACTTCGCGGGACGTCAGCGTCTCGATGCCAGAAGTCGCAATCTTGCGCCCCCGGCCAGTCCGCTTTTCACCCGAAATCGCACGAGCAAACATCCCATGGCAAATCCCCTCTCGCGCCTTTTCGGCCGCACGCCGCCGGCTGCTCAGGCCGACTCGCAGACGAGTCCGGAAGATAGTGGCGAGAATGCTGTCCTGCTCCGGCTCAAAGTTCAGATGGAAGAGCTCAACGCGGCGAGCAAATCGCTGGCGGCGGGCAGGTCGGCGGAGTTTCTCGCGAAGCTTCCGCAGCTGAAGCGACTCGATGTCCTCAGTGCCCAGGGCCAGTCGTTTGAGCACGAGTTCCTGCTGGAGGCGGCGGGCCAGGGTCACGTCGACGTGGTTCGAGCCCTGGTCGCCCGCGGCGCAGCGGTCAATGGGACGGGGCTCATCCGGCACAACTCCGGTCCCGGCCATACCGCCCTGCATGCCGCCGCCGGCCGGGGGCAAATCGAGGTGGCGCGGTTCCTCCTGGAGCAGGGGGCGAAGGTCAACGCCATGTACGGTTGGGGGGAGACTCCGCTGCACTGCGCCGTCGCCCAGCGGCACCTGGAGATGGTGGCGTTTTTGCTGGAAAGCGGTGCCGACGTTAACGCCCGCCTGGCCGGCTCCGATCTGGGGACGCCACTGTGGCGCGCGGCCGAGAAACTGTTTCTCGATGTGGTGAAACACCTGCTCGAACACGGGGCGGATCCACGCCTGATCAACGACGGGAGAAAGGAGTCACCGTCGCTGACCGCGCACCGCGGTTTTCAGGAGGCCTGCCTGAAGTTTCACCAGACCCACGGCGCCGAGCGCGCGCAGATTGGCGAACGCCTCAAGCAGTATGAAACCCTGGTCCATCTGCTGGGGGAGGCGGAGCACCGCTTTGGTCCGATCGCGGCTGAGAACCCGACGACGGAAAGCCAACGGGATCGTTCGGAGGAATAGATCCGCCGAACTCCTTGTTCCTGCCCCCAACCCGGTGGCGATCCCATCGGAATCGAGGCGTGGCCGGTTGGCTCGGCTTACCCGGCCCTTCGCCTCAACCCGGCTTCCAGCGGAGAGCCGGCACCCCGGAGCGCGGGGCGACGGGCAGCCCGACGCCATGTTTCTGCTCGCCGGCCCGCGATTGCGTCACTCATTTTAGATTTTCGCGTTGTACGAAAATCTCCTCATGAGCCTCCAAATCAAGTCCTCCAACACCTGCGCGTTCGATCAAATATCGCTGGGCGAAGTCATGCTTCGCCTCGATCCCGGCGAGGGCCGGATCCGCACCGCCCGCGAATTCCAAGTCTGGGAGGGTGGCGGCGAATACAATACGTCCCGCGGCCTCCGGAAGTGCTTCGGCTACAAAACCGCCGTCTGCACCGCCTTTGTCGACAACGAGGTCGGCCACCTCGTCGAGGACTTTATCATGCAGGGCGGCGTGGCAACCGACTTCATCAAGTGGCGGGAAGACGACGGGATCGGGCGCAACGTCCGCAACGGCCTCAACTTCACCGACCGCGGCGTCGGCGTCCGCGGCGCCGTCGGCAACCCCGACCGCGGCAACACCGCGGCTTCCCAACTCAAACCCGGCAACTTCGACTGGGATCACATTTTCGGGAAACTGGGCGTCCGCTGGTTTCACACCGGCGGCATCTTCGCCGCGCTCTCCGCCTCCACCGCCGAACTCACGGTTGAGGCCGTGAAGGCCGCGAACAAACACGGCACGATCGTCAGCTACGATCTCAACTATCGTCCGTCACTCTGGAAAACCCTCGGCGGCCTCAACAAGGCGCAGGAGGTCAACCGCGAGATCGCCAAGTAGGTAGATGTGATGATCGGCAACGAGGAGGACTTCACCGCCTCGCTCGGCTTCGAGGTCAAGGGCGCCGACCACAACCTCAGCCACATCGAGACGGAGGCGTTCAAGCAGATGATCGAGACCGCCGTGAAGGAGTTTAAGAACTTCAAAGTCGCGGCCACCACGCTGCGCCGGGTCATCACCGCCACCAAGAACGACTGGAGCGCCATTCTCTGGCATGCCGGCCAATTCCACGAGAGCCGCAAGTACCCGGAACTCGAGATCCTCGACCGCGTGGGCGGCGGCGACAGCTTCGCCTCCGGGGTGCAATTCGGCTTCATGCAGTTCAACGACGCGCAAAAAGCCGTCGAATACGGCGCAGCCCATGGGGCGCTGGCTTCGACCACGCCGGGCGACACCTCGATGGTCACGCGCAAAGAGGTGGAAAAACAGATCTCCGGCGGCGGCGCCCGCGTCGTGCGCTGATCACCTCAAGCGGAAGGGCCGAGCGCCCCACCCCGATCATTTCGCCCGAACCCAGCGGCCCGGGGTCGCTTCTAGTGTGCCGACCGCAAAGTAGCGTGACAAGTAGCGGCGAGCGCCAGCGAGTGGACCACCGGCGCGCTCCACTCGCTGGCGCTCGCAGCTACACGTCACGAAAGTTATTGGTCGCGCCACTAGGCTGCGCCCGCGCGGGAGACCGCGGCACCAGCGCTGCCTCGCCCACCCGTCACTCGACGGTTGCGCCGTCCGCCACTCGGCCTTGTGCTGCTCACGCCCGTTCCGCACTTGTCCCCACCTCTCGCCATGCACACCGTCCGACTTCACGTCGCTTTCGCCGCCGCGCTCGCCGTCGCCTCGGCTCAAACTCCCGCCACGCCGAATAGGTCCGCGCTCCCGCTCCCCGCCGGTGTCGTCGCCCACCGCGATCTGGCCTACGTCGCCGGCGGACACGAACGTCAGAAGCTTGATCTCTTCCTGCCAAAAGACGTCCGCGGTCCGCTGCCCGTGATCATCTGGGTCCACGGCGGCGGCTGGCAAAATGGCAGCAAGGACAACGTGCTGCCCCTTCGCCTCGGCTTCATCGCCAGGGGCTATGCCATTGCGAGCATCGGCTACCGCCTCACCGACGCCGCGATTTTTCCCGCTCAGATCCAGGATGTGAAGGCCGCGATCCGCTGGCTTCGCGCCCATGCGCGGGAGCATCAGCTCGACTCCAGACGCTTCGCTGCGTGGGGCAGTTCCGCCGGTGGTCACCTCGTCGCACTGCTGGGCACCGCCGGAGACGTGAAGGCCTTCGACGTCGGCGCGCAGCTGGAACAGTCCAGTCGCGTCCAGGCGGTCGTGGACTACTTTGGGCCCAGCGATTTCGTGCGGTTCGTCGAAACCCCTGGCTTTGCTTCCCACGCCCAGCCCGGTTCGCCCGAGTCCAAACTGATCGGCGGGCTGGTCCTGGAAAACAAAGACAAGGCCGCCGCCGCCAGCCCGGTGACGTACGTCAGCCGCACATCCGCGCCGTTTTTCATCCTGCACGGGGCGGACGATCCCACGGTGCCGCGCAATCAAAGCGAAACGCTGCACGCCGCGCTGGTCCGGGCGGGTGCGACGTCCACGCTGCAGATTATTTCCGGAGCCAAACACGGCGGGCCGGAGTTTTCGTCACCGGAGAACATTGCTCGGGTGGTGGCGTTTCTCGGGCAGCATCTCGGGCGCGGCGGCCAGACCGCGCCCTGAGCGCGAGCACCTTTCTTGCCTCCATGAGCCGCGCCACCTGTTACCGGTGCTTCTGGCCCCAGTCGCTCTGTTGGTGCGGCTCGATCACGCCCATGGAGACCCGCACGCAGTTCGTGTTTCTGATGCATCCGAAGGAATTCAAGAAAGAGAAAGCCGCCACCGGCCGGCTCACCCACCTCTGTCTCACCCACAGCCGGATCGTCACCGGGATCGGGTTTGACGCGGACGAGACGGTGCAGGAACTAATCCACGCGCCGGGCAACTATCCCGTCCTCCTCTACCCAGGACGCGACGCCGTGAATCTCAGTGACTCCGCCACGACGGGAACGGACCTCGCCCTCGCCCCGCTGCGCACGCAACTCGGGGACCGCACCCTGACCGTCTTTCTCCTCGACGCCACCTGGGCGCTGGGCCGAAAAATGCTCCGGCTCAGCCCGAGCCTGCAGCGGTTGCCGCGCATCATGTTCACTCCGTCCGCGCCCAGCCGGTTCTTGATCAAGCAACAGCCGCATCCCGGCTGCCTTTCCACCCTGGAAGCCACGCACGAATTGCTCGGCGCACTGGAGCGAAGCGGACTGGATCGCTATCCCCTGCCCGCCCAGTTGCTCGACCTGTTCCAACGCATGCAGGAAATCCAACTGCGTTGCGCGGCGGATTCGACCCGGGCCGGTTACCGCCGCCGCGCCTTCCGGACGCCGGCGGAGCGCATCCCGTTGCGTGGTCGCAGCGCGACGCGACGCACCAAGGTTTTTCAGACGCCGCTCTGAATCACGCGGCTGACCGCCGAGAGCAATTGCTCACGATTGAAGGGCTTGAGCAGCACGTCGTGGGCGCCAAGCGCCTTCGCCATCAGCAGGCAATCGGATGCCTGCAAGTGAAGTCCACCACCGGAAATCGCCAGCAGCCGGGCTTCGGGATGCGTCCGCTTCGCATCCATGATAACACTGAGCCCATCTTCGTCCGGCATGAGAATGTCGGTGATGATCAAATCGACATGCTGCTGGCGGACGAGTTGGGCGACCTCTCGTCCCGATGAGGCGCAACGCACCAGGTGGCCGGCTTCGCTGAGCCAATGTTTCACCAGCGTCTGAATCTCGGCCACATCGTCAGCCATCACCACGGACAACTGCGCGGCGAACGGGTTTGAAATCACATTGGTAGGAGTCACAGGAGGTTGGAGCTGCGGCCGTCCAACGCGCTCCATGTGGCATAAAAAAAACACCAGGCCAAGCTGCAAACTGGCGGCAATCCGGCCGGGGTCGTGGCCTAAACCCGCCGCAACAACCCCGCGAGCCGCGTGAAGGAATCCTCCCCGAAGCCCATGGCGCGTTTGATCCGCGCATCGCGCTCGATCGGATTGGCGACCGCCGCCGAGTCGCGCCACTCCCGCCACGAGACCACGCCCATCGCCCACAGCAGGGCGGCCGTCACCGGCACCGGCACGTCGCTGCCATGCAAAATGCGCTCGCACAGTCCGGGCTGAACCATGCGACGAATCGCGCCGGGGCGGGCCCGGAAATTAAAACAGGCCAGCGCGCTGTTATCGCCATAGAGCCGGGGAAACCGCCGGGTCATTTCGACAAACACGTCGAAGTAGTCGGGATCGAGCACCATCATTCCGGTGCCGCTGTGCGCCGCGATGCACGTGACGCCAATCTCGAGGGCGCGAGTGAGCACGCGCGGGGTGGCGAGCCGCGCGTCGAGCACGGGCAGCGTGCGCTCGCTGCCCGTGTGCGCGAGGAGGAGCAGGCCGCACTCCGCCATTCGCTCGAGAAAGCGGGTGTAGCGTGGATTGTTCCAGTCGATGTTCTGGCAGTTGGGCAGGCACTTCAGCATGACCGCGCCCGCCGCCAGGCACCGCTCCAGTTCCTCGAGCGCATCCGGTCGCGCCGGATGAATCGAAATTGCCGGCAGAAACTCCCGGTGCTCCCGCGCGAGCCGCAACACGAAATCGTTCGGCACGTAAAACGACCCCGTATTCTCGATTACCTTCCCGTGATCATCGTGCGGTTCATCTTGGGCCAGAATCACCGCGGCATCGATCGACGACTCCCGCACGAACGCCAGCAAACGCTCCGCATAGAGCCGGTCGAGGTCGCCGGAAAGCGCCGACGGTGGCAGACCCACCGTGCGCAGCAGGTGCGGCGCGAGCTGGCGCGTCACTCCGCGCGGCCGGTACCAACAGCCCGTGCCGCCGGTGCCGTTGCCGACGACGTGAACATGACAATCAATTCTCATGTGTCCGCGTTACTCCTTTCAGTTTGATGGCTGCGGGGTGCCTCCACCCCGTGGTCTTCAATTTCGCCGCGCATCCCTCGCGCGGTGGGGCTCCCGGCCTCCCAGCTGAGCATCATTTCGTGACTTCGCTCGCCAGCTCACGGCATTGCTTCAGGTCGGTCTTCCCCGTGCCCAGCATGGGAATCCGGTCCACGCGACGGATGATTTTCGGCACCCACAGGTTGGGAACTCCGAGCGCGACGAGTTTCGCCCGCAACACGTCCAGCGTCACTTCGTGCGTGGTCAGGAGCACCAGCGCCTCACCCTTGGCCGCATCCGGCACGCCGGTGACATAGACCGCGGGACTCTCCGTCTGATCCCAGTCGAAGGCCTCGATAATCTTCATCTCGATCGTGCCATGCGGCACCATTTCACCTCCGATTTTCGAGAAACGGGAAATGCGGCCCTCGATGAAGAGAAACCCGTCGTCGTCGAAGCGCCCGAGGTCCCCGGTGATAAACCAGCCGTCATGAAAAGCCGCGCGCGTTTTTCCCGGGTCGTCGAGGTAACCGCCAAACACGTTGGCGCCACGAAACAGCACGACGCCCTGCTCGGCAAAGGGCAGTTCCTCCCACGTCTCCGGGTTTACGATCCGCGCCGTCATGCCCGGCATCATGCGCCCGACCGCGCCAAAACGCTTGCCGGCCTGCGGCTCGTTGGTCGACACCACCACCGGCGGATGCGGCTGGTTGATATTGGACGCCGGCGTCGTCTCGGTCAGCCCATAGCCCTGCAGAATTTCAATGTGAAACGTCTCGAGAAACGCCTTGTGCAGTTCATCCGGAAGCTTCTCCGCCCCGGTCACCACGAGATCGAGGGTCTTTAGTTCATCCGGCCGGGCCTTTTTCAAAAGGGGGCGGATAAAAGTCGGCGCGCCGATCATCACGGTCACGCCTTCCTGGGCGATCGCATCCACGATCTTGCGCGTATCCAGCGGGCTTGGGAGCGTGACGACCCGGCAACCGCGCAGCATCGGATACCACATCGTGACCGTAAAACCAAAGCTGTGAAACACCGGGAGACAGGCGAGCAGCGAACAGGTTTCGGGCAGAATGGAGAGCGAGGAAATCTGCGCGCAGTTCGCCAGGATGTTGCGGTGCGTGAGGGGCACCCCCTTGGGTTCGCCGGAGCTGCCGCTCGTGAAAAGCAAGCCCGCTTCGGTCCCGTCGCCCACCTTGGACACACCCAGCAAGCTGGCGCACCATTGATTGGGCAGGAGCCAGGCGGCGATGACCCACGGCAGCATCGCCCGCTTGCCCCCGGCCGCTTCGAGTTCGGTCTTCAGGTCGAGCGTGCGCTCCGGCCACGGGAAATTCGGCAATTTGGCCCGCAGGGCTTCGGCGGAAATGACCGTGGTCACCCCGGCAATCCGCAGGCTCGTCTCGAGTGCCGCGCGGCCCACGGTAAAATTCAGGTTCACCGGAATTCTGCCCGCGGTCAGCACGGCGAGATTGGCGATAAAGGCGCCCGCTCCGGGCGGCAAGACGATGCCGACCCGTCGCTCCGGAATCGTCGCCCGAATCCGTCGCGACAATGCCGCCACCGCGGCGTAGAGCTGGCCGCACGTGAGCTCGCGCCGGCCGGTCGTGCGATCCACGATGATCAAGCGCCAGGGGTGCTTGCTCAGCGTGCGCAAGCATTCCCGCGCCAGATTTCGCTTCAGCACCGGACGCTCGCCAAACGCCTTCTCGCCCAAATCGAGCAGTTCGCGGCGCGCCCAAGCCGGCGAAACTTTTTCCGGCGGCGCGAGGGCGCCAAAGGCGATGAAAACATGGGTCGGCATCAGGCGCGGCGACTTCCACAGATACTTGTTCCCGGCAAACGAGAAGACGGAGCCCCACAGGCCGTCCAGCGCGGCGGGCAAGACTGGCGCGCCCGACTGCCGGGCGATCAATTCGAAGCCGCGTTGAATCTCCATCAGCTGCCCCGTGCGCGAAATGTGCCCTTCCGGGCAGATGCACACGACCTCACCGGCCTTCAGGGCGTTGACCGCCGCCCGCATCCCTTCCCGCGGCTGCTCCGAGGAGATGGCGATGCAACCGGAAATCTCAAAGCACCAGTCAAAGAAGGCGTTTCTCCGCAGGCCCTTGTGCCCGATGAAACGAATGGGCCGCGGACAGGCCAGCTGGAGCACCACCACGTCCGCATACGAGATGTGGTTTAGGATGATCAGCACCCCGCCCTTCGGCGGCAGATTCTCCAGCCCGCTCGTCCGCACCCGATAGAGGAGGCGCGCGATGAGACTCGCGACAAGTTCGAGGTGCAACGGCAGGTACGAGCGCCGGCGGAAGATCGGGGGAAGCATGAAGGCAGCCGAGTTTATGCGGGAAAAATCCACCGCCGTTCAAAGCATTTATTTGCGATTTCGTTTCCACCGGCTCAGCCGCGCCAGGCCCCTTTGCGGCCCAAGGGATTGGATCCGGTGCCAGTGAGCCGGCATTTTTCACACTCAAACTGCCTTTCAATCATGTCCCGCTTCCGCCGCGATCACCCTGCGGCGCTGCCTTCGAGTTCATGCGGGCTAAAAGGCAAAACCGCTGCGGTTTTGCCAATAGCCCGGACGCTCCAGACGGTTGAGAGCACGGCCAAGATTTCTGACCAGGCTGTGGCGGCGCAGGAGAGAAGAGTGTGAAAAGTCCGGGCTAGTGGCGCGACCAATAACTTTCGTGACGTGTAGCTGCGAGCGCCAGCGAGTGGACCACCGGCGCGCTCCACTCGCTGGCGCTCGCCGCTACTTGTCACGCTACTTTGCGGTCGGCAAACTAGGCGCAGCTCTCTTCGTCCGCTCTGTTTCCTTCTGTTCAAATTCCGCGGCTTAGAGCGGCCCGGAGATCGTTCGCGAGCGCGGCAAAACCCGGGAAATCATATTCGAGCCGTCGCGGGTCGGGCCGATGTCGCTCCACCTCGCGCAACGCGCACGTCGTCTCGAGCGGCAGGCTCGGCCGGTCCGTGCCGTAGACCCGATACTTGAGCTCCGCGCGGGAATACGGCGGCCCCGGGCCTTCCTGTCCCGCGATCCACGCCGCCTCGCTCACCGCCGGATCGCGGCCGCAAAGGTACCACGCCTCGACGGCCGGCACCGCCACGCCCACGGCCCGCACCACTTGCGGCCGCCCATGCATCGGCGGCAGCCGCTTCGTCGTCCGCCGATGCACCGCCCGCAACTGGCACATCCGGCAGTGCGGATGAAAATACCCCGGGGCCTCATGCACCGCCGTGTGCACCACCGAGTCATCCGAATCGACGACCACCACCAGCAGATCGGTGTCGGTATTGAAGTGCAGATGCCGGAGCACCGCCGGCATGAGCTGAATCACATGGGGCCAGCCGCGCGCCCGGAACCCCGGGGCCACGATTTTCGGCGATTGCCGCAGGACCCCTTCGACGAGCACGCGCAACGCCGCTTCGTCCGCGGGCGACTCGCTCAAAAGGGCAACCTTCATACCTCTTCGTCCGGCACGCCGCCCAGGATCCCGCTGAACCACATGTCGCCGAGCGAACCTTCCCGCAGCAGCTCCGGCAGGTCCGGGCGATCGATCAGGCGTTCGAAGCGCGCCGCCCGCCCGTGTTTCTGCGAGATAATCACTTCCTCCGGATGATCCCGGAACAGATCGATGAAGTACGGCGAATGCGTCGTGGTGACGATCTGCACCGCGCCACGACCCGGGTGGCCCGCCTGCGGGTGACTGAGCCGGTACAACGCATCGCGAATCTCCCGCAGCATCCGCGGGTGGATTCCACGATCCACCTCCTCGATGCAGAGGACGCCCGGCGGCGTCGGATCGAACGCCAGGGCCAGCACCGCGATCAGATAAAGTGTGCCCTGCGACAGTTCCGCCGCCGGCACCAGGCCGTCCTCCGTCAGCCGCAGTCCAAACTCCACGCGGTCCTCCGGCAGGTCCTGAAACTCGAGGGCGTGGAACTCGGGCGCGATCCGCCACAGTTCGCCGGAGAACTCCGCAAAGGCCGCCGGCGCGGCCGTCCGCAGGTGCGCCAGCACCGCCGCGAGATTGGCGCCGTCGCGCGCCAGCCGGGCGCCTTCCGCCCGCCGCGCGGGTTGCGCCATCACGTGGTGATCGAGTACGTATCCGCGGATTCCCGACAGCGCCTGGCGCAGGGCCGGCCAGCCCGGGGCGTCCCGCGGCTCGAGGCGGAGGGTGGCGCAGACCAGCTCGGACTCGCAGCCGAGTTTGGCCGCGAGGCCGTCGTACGGGGGCGCAAACCGGAACTCAATCTCCGGGCCCCCGACCGGGTGCGCCCACGCCGCCTCGCTCGGCGGCAACGCCACCAGCGTGCGCAGCCGCAGCAGGGCCTCGATCAGGCTCGTCTTGCCGCTGCCGTTGGGCCCGATGAACAGATTGAACGGCGACAACTCCACCCGGGTCTGCCGCAGCGCCTTGAATTTTCGGAATGCGATGGACGCGATCACCGGACCAACCTGGGTCGGCGCGACCCGCTTGGCAACGTCGCAGGCGCGAAGATGCCTTGCCACTCGCCGGGCGGGCGGCTCTCGTTTGCGGCCCGGATTCAAAAATCGCATCCCGCATAGGCCCGACGGTCCCGGGCTCACCTTCCCACGATGATTAGAAAACTGATCTTGCTGTTGCTCTCCGGCATGGCGCCGGCCGCGCTGTTTTTTCCATCCAGGTTGCACGCCCAAACCCCGCTTGGGTAATACCGCCGTCGATCCTCCGGCCAAAGGCGGCGGCGGTGCGGTTTTCACTGCAGGCAATCAATCCCACGCCTCGTTCTCCCCGCGCTCCCTCGATCTCCGGCGCGTGGCGGGCAACCGATTGCCCTGCCTTCAGAAAACCTCGTAGACTTCGATCAGCGCTTCGCCGGTGCTGTTGTTCACTCCCGAAACTTGGATGGTGTAAGTGCCGCCGGCGGGCAGGGTCACCAGCAGAGCGGCGTCCCGGCTCGCCGGCGTCAGGGGGAAGGCACCGACCTGGGCGAACGTCGACGCCAGCGCGGCGGCCCAGTTGTCATTGGAGGCGACGGCCACGCCCCGGCCATCGATCACCCGAAGGGTGGGATCGGCCAGCGGACCTTGCACGCCGAACGTCGTGAGCGTCGGGCCGACGGCGCGGATCAGGACCTGTTTGCCGCCGGCGCCGGTGATGGAGAATCCAGCGATGAGAATATCGTCGCCAGTGCCCACGCGATTGCGGGCGGAGAGATTGACCAGACGCGGCGAGATGCCGCCGGCGGTGTCATACGCCTCGACCAAAATCACCCCGGCCCCCGTGCCCGAGGCTCGCACCGTAAAGGCTCCCGTGAGCACCTGGCTCAACGCCGCATCCTTGGAACCGGCCGGAAAACCGAATGCGCCGACCGCTGCAAATGCGCCGGCGAGCGAGCCTGACCAATCGTCGTTGACGGCGGTCGGTGTCGTGCTGCCGCCCGCAAAGAGCTCCAGTCTTGGGTCGGTCATGCCGCTGAGTCCAAACGCGGCCAACGCGGGGCCGGCGGCCCGCAGGAGCACGTTTTTGGCCCCGCCGCCCACGACGGCGCCAAGGGTGAGCGTCTGCCCGGCGCCCAGCGTCGTGCGCACGGACATGTTCGAAAGTGCGCTGCCGGTGACGATTTCCAGTCTCGCCGGCGCACTCACGATGGAGCCACCGGCATTGGCCACGACCGCGGCGTAGTTGCCCAGGTTCGCGGCCGAAGTGCTGTTCAGCGACAACGTGGACTTGGTGGCGCCTTCGACCGGCACCCCGTCTTTCATCCATTGATACCAGATGAATCCAGTTCCATTTGCTGAAACGGCGAGGGTGGCGCTGTTCCCCAACAGAACGGTCTGCCCGGTGGGCTGGGTCGCCAGGAGCGGGGCGGGCGGCACGGGTGTCGCCTTCGCCGGCGCGACCGGGGGACTCGCATGCCAGCTGCTCGCGAGCGAATGATTCGGGTTCGCGAACGGATTACTGAGCACCAAGCTGTAGCCGCTGCCGTCCGCCTCCTCCGGCCAGGGAGCGGAATCGCGATAGGTGAATTGTCTGATGATGGCACCACTCGCGGCGCGGACGATCAGTTGTTCGGTGCTGTTGGAGAGGTTTCCCACGAAAGCGCCCGCCAGCACGGGCCGCGCTCCGGGCTCCAGCCGGGCCGCAAACGCGGCGGCGTTCTCCGCGATGATAATCCGTCCGCCCGGAGGCAAAAGGCGCAACGCCGGCGCCACGGTGCCGAAGTCGAACGAGACCGCGTCGTCGAGTTTCACCCCGCTGAGATCGACGGTCTGCGTGCGGGAGATGTTCAGCAACTCGATAAATTCGAAATCGTTTCCATTGTTGAATCCGGCCGCCAATTCGGCCGGCGTCGGATCGGGGGGATGGTAGTGCAGCTCGCTGACGACGAGGTTCGCCGCGTCCGCGGGCGCGGCTTCCGAGATGAACGTCGCCTCGGTCAGTGGCGACCAGCTGTCACCATTTTTAATCCGAGCACGAACGGTGTGAGCACCGGACGTCGCCAGCGTGAGGGCGGGGCCGGGCGCCGACGCCGTCAGGCCGACGAGGCGGAGGTCGAAGCGCAGATCGGAGTAGTCGTTCCGCGGATAGGCGTTGGCCGCATTGGGCGGGAAGGAGTAGATCGCCTGGTGGACCTCAACCGCCAGCGTGTTGACGCCCTCTTGCAGGAGCATCCGATCAAATGGCACGGCGACGAACATCGACTCGATGGGCCCATAGTTGTTGCCCGGATCGATGGGCCCGAGCGCCTCCTGCCCGTAGGTGGCCGGGGTGGGCGCGAGAGGAAAGTTGATGCGGGCGGCCTCGACACCGTTCAGGTAAATCACGGCGCCGTCGTCCGCCATGATTTCAAAAAAGGCACTCGTCAGACCGGCGGTGTCCGTGGCGTTGAACGTCGTGCGGAAGTAGGCGGGGCCGGGTTCGACGGTGGCCGCGGCATAATTTGGCGCGGCGGGAGAGACATTCGTGGCGAGGCCGGTCGTTTCGCCGTAACCGAGGGGCGCGGTTCCCGTGCCCCAGGCGCCGTCGGCGTAGGACGGGGCGGTCCACGAAAATCCGCTGGCATCGCTCGCCGGGGCGGCGGCGGGCAGCAGCCATTTCCACGATTGTCCGGCTGAGAGCACCGTGGACGCGGCGACGGTGCCGGTGGTGGCCGGGAGGGCGGACGCATCGAGCACGCCACCGACCTGTCGCGGATCCGCGCCATCGATCGTGTAATAGGTGGTGCCGCCGGCGGGATTCGGATTGTTCAGGCGAAATTGGAATCCCACCGGCACATTGCCGCCGTAGCGAGGCCGTCCCGTCACGGCATCGATCAACTCGGTGGGTTTGAGTCGCTCCGCGAGAGTCGTCGGGTTGATGGTCTGCGGCGCGCCGTCCATCCAATCCAATCGTTCGGCCAGCCACGATTTGAGCGCATCGACCTCCTGCCGCCACGTGGTGCGATTGGCCTGGCCGGTCTGGCCGCCAGGGAAGGTGTTGGCTCCGAGGTAGGGATACTTCCGGTAGTGGCGGGCGGCCGGCACCTGAAGGGCCAGGGTGGCCGCGTTTGCCGTGTTGACGATCTCCGCGCGGCTCCCGTCCGTGAGCTGCGTGTAGACCGACTCGATGCGATCGAACAGGGTCTCCTTCGAGAAGTGCGAGCGCCGCAACGCGGTCCAGCGGTTCCAATAGCGATCGTTGAACTCCGGGTCGTCGTCGAGCCGCGTGTAATACGTGTAGTTCGAGCCCGCCACCCACCACTTCATTCCGAAGGAGGCGTTCGAATACCCATAGTTGCTGTTGCCCAGGCTGCGATCGACATCCCAGAGCGGAAACGCGGTCATCAGCCCATTGCGGTCCTTGGTGAAGTAGTAGCTGAAGACGTAGGCATCGACCTCTTTGCACAGCTCAAGCCAGAGCGTCCGGTCGATGAAGCTGCGCTCATGAATCCACTTCGCGTAATAATTCGCACTGGCAGGTTGATTGAAGTCCGGCGCGGCGAGGGCGGACGTCATGCGATTCAGCCAGCCGACCAGGGCGTTCGCCTGCGCGACGGTGACCGGTTCGGGCTCGGCGATGTCGTAGTCCCGGCTTGAGCCCGGGATGGCCGGATTGGAGGCGGCGTTGATCTTGTAGTCGTACGGCAGCTTGTCGTTCTTGAAAATGAACCCGCCGTTGATCAGCGCCGGGTCGCTCATGCTGCCGTTGAGCTTGGCCACGTCGACCCGCTCCTTCCCGCGGGACGGTTTTTCCATGAGCAGGTAAACGCCGCGGTAGTCGGCGTAATCGAGCGTGCCGTTGCCCTGGTTGAAAATCACCTCGACGAAACGGCAGCGCACGCCCGCGCCCGGGCCGTTGGCGTCGAGCATGGCCTGCTGCATGAGATAATTTCGCAGGAGCGACTTGTCCAAGGTCAGGCTTTGCAAAATCCAATCGCTGTGGCTCGGCAGGCCCAGCAGCGGCTCGTTGCGATCGTCGTCGGCATCCTCCTTCCAAAACTCCAGCGCATAGGGCCGCTCCGCCTCGCCGGAGGAGCTCTGGCCGCGCACGTGCAGGCCGCCGCGCAGCATCTGATCGGGCGCGTTGCCTAAGCTGGCCCGATTCACCCCGGGCTTCACGTCATACACCGCCACCTGCGTAAACCGATGGGGACGCAGCCCGAGGGGATTGGTCAGCCCGTCGATGTTGCGCTGGAAACTGTCCATCACGATGACCGGCAGCGTGCTGCTGAACGGCTGGCCCGAGGCATTGTAGTTGCTCGCCACGTTGACCAGCGTGGTGGCGTTGGGGTCCGCGGCACCGGAGAGCCAGATGAATGCGCGGTTGCCGGTTTTCGACGGCACGTGGCCCGGAGCAAAGACGCGCGCTTTGACACACGTGCCCGCCGTGATGTTGAGCGGTGCGGTGTAGGGCAGCGACGTTTCGGTTGGCTCCGAGGTATTCAACGTGTAGCGGATTTCGGCGCCGACCGGGGCGCCGGCCGGCAATTGCATTCCCAGCGTGAGGGCGGAGGTGACGACCGCGCTCGGCTGATCCATCTGCGGCGCGACGCCCGGCTGGAAGAAGACCGGTGCGGCCAAACGGCGGCCGGTCGCCTGGCGACCGCGATTGGTGGTTCCCGGCGTCGCGATTTCGAAATACCCGGCCGTCTGAGCCGACCCCAGTCCGCCGAAGGCTACATCCTCGTCCTGCGGGCCGTAGGTCAGCGAGTGCTCCGCGGTCACTCCATCGGCTCGCACCAGCGTCAGCGTGCCGCCCTCCTTCCGCAGCGTGAAGTGAGCGTGCGGTCGGACATTCGTGAAACGGTTCTTGCCCGAGGCGAAAATGACCAGATGGCCGTAAGCGCCCATGGTCAGATCGGGCAGCAGGTAGCTGGTGGGCGGAGGCGTGGTGCCGGGCGCGGAAACGGGCGCGCTGGTGTAATCGAGGCGCCACCCGGCCAGACTGACCGGAGCAGCGGTGCCATTGTAGAGATCGATCCAGTCGGGCCGGTCGAGATCTTCGTCCTCCAGGCCCGAGGCGTTGTCCGCCATGATTTCCTCGATGACCACTCCGCCGGTGGCGACCGGCGTCACCGGGGTGGTGACGGTGGTGATCGCAAGATCGTCCAGAAATACATCCTGCATCAAACCGCCCGTGGCGGCATTGATGGCGAAATTGCAGCCGACCGTCGGCATGAAACCCGGCGTCGGCAAATCGGTGAAAATTGCGAGGCCATCGTAGGTGAGGTCCAGTCCGTTGACCGCATCCCAGTGCAGCGTCACCGTGCGGAAGGTCTGATCGTAGGTGAAGTTCCCCCCGGGGAGATTCGTGGCGGGAAAATTTCCCGCGCTGTTTCCATCCGCAAATATTTCGATGCTGCGAGGATCGTTCGTGGCATTCTGGTAGGTGTCGAAGTTCACCACCAATCCATAGGCGGAAGCGTGTCCGCTCGCCCCGCCCAGACCACTCAGCGACGGACCAAAACTGAGGTTGAATCCATCCGCCGGAGTCGCACCGGCCGGCCGATCCATCAGCAATTTCAACGTGACCGTGAACTCCGACACCGTGGCATTGGCATCGAGGACGGGCAGCACCAGCGCGGCGGTGGCGCTGCCCGTCGCCTTGTCCGCCAGCCGCAGGGCAATGGCACCGGCGGAGCCGACGCCCGTCTTCACGATGCCCACATTGATCGTCCCGGCGCCATTGGTGTCCTTGCGATTGGAAATCAGGGTGGCATTGGATGCCGCGCCGTTGAGCAATCCCCCGCTCAGAACGAGCGCCGTGTTAATCGCGCCGTTGGGAGTGTCGGCCGCGAATGAATTGAAATTATTGGTGTAGGTTGCGGCGGGGAGCGCGGCCGGGATGAACCCGGCCAGGCAGAGCGCTTTCCAATGGGAAACAGTGCGTGAACGGGGCATGGCTGGCGGGGCGAGGATTACAGATCAGTTTCCACCCAAACCGACGAATCCATCCAACTCAAGCAGTCTGGGCGAGGCGCAGACCGCTTTGCCACGGCGGAGGTGACCACCGGCACCGCCTGGGTCGAGGTTTCAGCCCTGAATGACCAACAAAGAACCCGCATCTCATCGCGAGCATGCGGGTTAAAATTTTGGCGCCCCCACGGGGAATCGAACCGCTCCGCCCGAAAATCCGAAAAGCTTTGTCGAGTATGGCTTGAGGTTGATTGTTAGTGAGTTAGAACAGGCAAAAAGGTGCAATCACGTGCGCTGAAAACAAGCCAAAAACATGGTTTCTGGCAAATCCGTGGCAAATTCTCCACGCCGGGCCGCCGGGCTTTGCATCCGGTTGCCCAATACGTGCGGCAGGCCAACAACTATTGCGCCGCCGGTTGAGTCTGCCATGCCCTGAATCACGACGGCGATGGTTGATCGACATGCCTCACAGGCCGGCCCGGTTCAGGCGGCGGCGAATTCGCGCGGCGTGACCTCCCGGGCGATGCGCGCGCCGAATTCCCGTTGCGCTCTGCGCAGGTCGCAGTCCAGTTGGAGTCGGACCCACCAACCGTCGGTAAGTCCGAAATAGCGATCCAAGCGTAGTCCGGTGTCAGCGGTGATAGTGCGCGCGCCAGCCAAAATGGCTGAAATCCGGGTCTGCGGAACGCGGATGTCTTTTGCCAGCTGATAGGGGGTGATGCCCAGTGGGGTCAGGAATTCCTCACGGAGCATCTCACCCGGAGTAGGGAGTGGCAGTTTCTTCGTCATGATTTTAATGGTAGTCCACGATTTCGACGCCATCGACTCCGCGGTCGGTCCAAGTAAAGCAGAGTCGGTACTTGTCGTTGATGCGAATGGAGTGCTGGCCCTTGCGGTCGCCCTTGAGCAGTTCCAGCCGATTGCCGGGAGGAACCCGCAGGTCGTCGAGTCTCTGGGCGATGTCGAGTTGTTGGAGTTTGCGGAGGGCCACTCTTTGGATGTCGGCTGGCAAGTCCGGCGACTTATCTCCTTTGTAGATTTGCTCGGTGGCATCGCAGCGGAACGAGAGGATCATCCAGACCAGTAGTTACGTACTGCGTTACTAACGTCAAACGTTATTAAAGAAAAGATAGCAGTATCCGGTGGGTCGCCGTTGGCAGTCTTGCTGCGCTGTGCCGCGATATCTGCCGGAAGGTCGATTTGGGTGCGAGCAATGGGTCAAGCTGGTCGCCAGGCTGAGCACCAGGGCTTTCCCGGAGGCCGCCAGATTCTTGGGTTTGGCCGTACTCATGAGAGCATTTCGAGGTACGGCTGGATGACTCGGCGAACGCGGCAGACACGCGCCGCGCGGGCGAGTTCTTCGAGGCTGAACTTCTTTGCCCGCCAGCCTTCGCGGAGTGCCTCTACGGCGACTTCCAATCCGATCTTGTGGCGATACTTGAAACAGTCCGCGACGGTCTTGGCAGGGGTGTAAACCCGCAGGGTGGCGTGGCCGGCCTGAACCACCATCACGCCATGCGTAAGCGCCGGACCGGAGAAACGCACGACGCGGATTGGGGGATACTTCACTTTTGGGCGCCAGGCCTTGACGTCGATCGCCATCCAGACCTCAGCCGGGTTCTGGGTGCCAATCTGATGGTACACGAGCGACGACAGGAGGCACAGCACGCCCTTGGGCAGCTGCAGGCACGCCAGATCCCAATCGTGAGTGCCGCTGATTTCTTGTTCGGCAGGAGCATACACACCACGAGCACGCCGTACGAGCCGGCCTCGCCTGACCAGCCGGCCGAGGTAAACGCTCGGCAGCCCGCGCTGCTTGAGATCGCGGGGACGAATGCTACCCTGCTTCCCGGCAAGGCGCTCGATGATTTGGACCTTGGATAGCATGTTTTGCGACATTGGTAGATATTCATAACTACCGAGGAGTAGCAACAGTATTGTTCGATCCCATCGACGTCTGCCGCGCCCCACAGCCCCACTGGTCGTCCGTCCGCAGGCGCAGGCAAGGAGGAGGAACGCCGCCGGCGTGGGTCCTTGCGCCAAAGCGGCGTGTTCACCTACCTACCCTACAACCGAATCACCGTTGGCTCACTCGCTGTTATTGCTTGCGGCAGGTCGGCGCAGATAACACCGCCAGACGATCAGTGCCGCCACCGGAAAAACTCCAGTGCCAATCAAGAACAGTGCGGAGTAGCCGAACCAGTCGACCAGCGTACCGGCCACGCGGTATGCGGTCTCCCCGGAGGGATTGGTGAATTCAGAAATGACGAACGCCGATGTTTGCTTCATGAACGATTTGCCACGTCAACTGGCAAATCGGAGATCGGGTTTGCTTAACTACTTGGTGATAAGCGCTTAGAGTGGCGCCCCCACGGGGAATCGAACCCCGCTTTAAGGATTGAGAATCCCTTGTCCTAACCGATAGACGATGAGGGCGAAAATCGGAGCGCTGAGATTCATCGTTTCACGCTCCGCGTCAAGTGCGGTTTGCTCGCTCAAAAAAAGAGCGCGCCGCTGCCGGCGCGCCCGTCGCAATCTCGAATGGTCGAACGCCTACTTCTTCACCGCAAAAGGCAGCGAAAACTGCGTCTGCTCCCACTTGATCTTCAGCACACCGGTCAGCGACTCCGGAGGTCCGTTCTCCACGACGATCGTCAACTGCTCCACCGTCTCGCTTAACGCATCCTTCTTCAGCTCAACCCGCACGAGGTCGTTGCTCTCGTCCACCGGCACGCCCCACCTGCTAAGATTCTTGCTGAAGGCGAGTTTGCTCACGCCGGTTTCCGAAGGGATGATGTAAAGGGTATACGCACCGGCCGGAATCGACGTCGCACCGACGGTAATCGAGTGTTGCAGCAGGACCGTGGTCGCCTCGTCGGCGCCCAGGCGATCAGCCTTGTCCCACTTGACGAGGCCACCCCACACTTTCCGGACCTCGCCCGTCCGGGGATGTTTGAGAAACGGGCGGCCGTAGGTAACCGTGACCATGCTGCCGGTGGCGCGGTTCGCCCCGATGATCCCGTTGGTCGTCGCGTGCGGGGTGGTGCCGCCGGTGCCGGCGCCCGGAAGCGGAGGAGCTTTTTGTTTTTTCTGCGTGGCGGGCGCCTGTTTGCCATCGGCCGCCTGCACGGCGAACGGTGCGGCGCAGTATAGCGCGGCAACCGAGAGGAAAACGATCGACTTGAGTCTTGACTTCATGATTTAGGTGGGGGCTTGAACGTTGTTGAGCGCTGACATCCCGGGGCCCATGGGGAATCGGGAGGGCAGCGACCGAGGAGCTTCACGAAGCCACCGGCGGTCGCGAGAATTTTCGCGAAGAATTTTGCGGGGCCCGGGAGGACCCATCGCCTCCCGCCGGCTCTGCTCCAACCGACCCGGCCCGTTCCGCGCCCGCCGGCCTCAATTCACCGTCGGATCCTCGGGTTCGCCCGCCAAGAGTCGCCACTCGCCGCCTTCGCGGCCGAGGACTGTCCGCCACAGCGATTCATCCTGCGAATGCTCGAGCAAATCCCCGGGCACGTCGACGACCACCCAGGTGCGCACCTTCATTTCGTTTTCCAACTGCCCCGCCGACCAGCCCGAGTAACCGAGAAAAGCGCGCACGTGCGTACCTTCTTCCTCGAGCAATTGCCGCGCCTTGTCGGGTTCGATGCCGAAGTGCAGCCGGAAGCCATCGTGGCGGGTCTGCCACGCCGCCAGCACGAGCTGCTGCGTCTGCACGGGGCCGCCGTTGAACAACGGCACCCCCGCCAGCGGGCCGAGGGCGAATTCGCCGCTCAATTCGCCGAGCCGCTTGCCGAGCGGACGATTGAGCACCACGCCCATCGCGCCCTCGGCGTTGTGCAGCGACATCAAGATGACGCTCCGCCGGAAATTCGGATCGCGCATCGCCGGATGGGCCAGCAACAGCGATCCGGCCAGCGTGTCTTTCGCGATTTTACGGCGCTCCCGCATGAGAGGATTTCCCGAGTTGCCGCGCGGATCTCAAAGTTTCAACACCTTGACCCCGGCCTCGGCCAGCAGGGGCGCGACGAGCGGATCGTTGTTGTAGTCATCGCGGTACTTGATCTTCCCGATGCCCGCCGCGGCGAGAATTTTCGCGCAGTTGATGCACGGGTAGTGCGTCACATAGGCCACGCAACCGTCGACCGGACTGCCGCGCCGGGCCGCATCGGCCACGGCGTTTTGCTCCGCGTGAACCGTCGCCTGCTCGTGCCCGTCGCGCAGGCGCGATTCGTGGGGGGCCGACGGCAGGAATCCGTTGTAGCCCGCCGTGACGATCCGGTTCTTGCATTCACCGCCGGTCACGATCACGCAGCCCACATGCATCCGTTCGCAATTCGAGCGCGAGGCGATCAAGAATGCGGTCGCCATGAAATATTCGTCCCACGAAGGCCGGTGGGAAAATTTGGCCGCCGCCGCCGCGATCAGATCGACCGGCGCGGGCGGTTCGGACGGAAGGGCGACGGAGGGACCGATCAACGGGGTGGGATTTTCGGCGCGGTTCATGGAGAGTGACAAGCACTCTGGACAGGTTCGCGCGGCCGGGCAACCTCAGTCTGGCAATAGTCGGGCGCCGGACCACGGCCTCTGCCCGCCCGCTCCCCCCACCCACATGCAACGCAGCCTTCAACCCGAGTTGCTCGACTCGTTGCCTCACGACCACCCGGCCGCGCTGCACAACCGGCGGGATCTGCGATGGACGAACCGCGTGCTCGGCAACCACCGGTGGCTCAGGCGCACCCTGGCCGCACAATTGCACCCGGGCGAAATGGCGCTCGAACTGGGTGCGGGCACGGGAGAGCTGGGCGTCAGCCTGGCTCGCCGGGGCGTGGACGCCGACGGCCTCGATCTCTGGCCCCGGCCGGCGAACTGGCCCGCCGCGCGGGCATGGCACGTCGCCGACCTGCGAGACTTCCCCCGCTTCGGCGACTACCATGCGGTGTTCGGCAATCTCATTTTTCATCAGTTTCCCGAGAGCGAACTCTGCTTGCTCGGAAATCGGATCCGCCGCTCGGCCCGCCTCATCATCGCGTGCGAACCCCAGCGGAGGCGTCTCTCGCAACTGCTCTATCGCACTCTCGCGCCGCTCGGCGGGGCCAATCACGTGTCGTTGCACGACGCCCACGTGAGCATCGCCGCCGGTTTCCGCGGCGACGAACTGCCCCGCGCGCTCGGACTCTCCGCCGAGCACTGGGCAATCAACTGCACCACGAGCGTGCTGGGAATCTACCGGATGCTGGCCGTCCGCCGCCCATGAGCGCCCCGCGCGCGCTTGGCCGAAACGTCGGGATCGTCGGCGGCGGACTCGCCGGGCTGGCCCTGGGCGTGGCGCTCCGTCGCGCCAAGATTCCCGTCACCCTGCACGACGCCGGCTCGTACCCGCGCCACCGGGTCTGCGGCGAATTTATCACCGGCCTCGCGCCCTCGACGATTGAACGCCTCGGTCTGGCTCCCGTTCTGGCGGATGCACTGCTGCACCGGGAAGTCGCGTGGTTCGCCGGCACCGGCCCGCCGAACATCCAACAGTTGCCTCACCCGGCGCTCGGCCTCAGCCGCCACACGCTCGACGCGCGTCTGGCCCGCACGTTTGTCGCGTTGGGTGGCCGGCTGTGCACCCGGTCGCGCATCACCGATTCCGTGAATCTCCCCGGGCGCGTGCTGGCAACCGGTCGGCCCCGCCAGAACCGATCGCCATGGCTTGGCCTGAAGATCCATGCCCGGGCGTTGCCCCTGGAGCGCGATCTGGAAATGCACCTGGGGCACGGGGCCTATGTCGGGTTGGCGCGGGTCGAAGATGGCAGGGTCAATCTCTGCGGTCTCTTCCGCCGCCGCGCCGCCGCGGGCCGGGGCGTCCCGCTTCTGCTCGCCTACCTGCGCGCGGCCGGGCTCGAGGCGCTCGCGTCACGCCTCGCCGCCGGCCGCCCCGACCCGGAGTCGTTTTGCGCCGTCGCCGCGCTGGCCTTCGATCGTCGGGTGCGCTCCGAGAATGGGCTGCGCATCGGCGATGCCGCGGCGACGATTCCGCCCTTCACAGGAAACGGCATGGCCATGGCGCTGCAAAGCGCGGAGCTCGCCCTCGCACCGGTCATCGCGTTCGCACGAGGCGAGATCAGCTGGGAGGAAGCCTGCCGTGTCGCACAGGCCACCCAGCACCGGCGTTTCCGCGCGCGGCTGGCGTCGGCGCAATTGCTGCATCCGTTCTTGCTGCAACCGTGGCGGCAGCGCCTGGTCGCCGCGCTTGGTCGCGCCCATCTCCTGCCCTTCCGTCCGCTCTACGCCTCGCTTCACTAAGCCCGATCCCCTCATCCGAAATGCAATTTTCCTCGCAAAACGAACCAGTTGAACGGTGGAGTCCGATGTCCCCATCGGGCTTTGTCGCGAAACCCGGCAGGCACTCGCGCGAAACGGTCACGCATTCCGCTACGAATCCAGCCCGAGGGGGACATCGGGCTCCACCCCCAATCGCTTCGCCACGACCACTCCAATGTTTTTTGGAATTGGCAGCGCGCAGCGCTGATTTAGCAGAATGTCGGAGACGGACGATCCGAGTCAGTGCAGACAGGCGGGCGGAACAGAACTTTCAGAGTCAAAACTCGACAGGCTGCTAGGATGTACCTCCACGCCCTTGCGACCGCCGTGCCGCCCGCCACCTACTCCCAATTGGAGTGCTGGGAAATTGCCCGGCGCTCCGTGGCGCGCCAGCGCCTCAAGAAGCGCTCGATGCTCATTCTGCAGACGATCCTGAAGGGAGACCACGGCATCGCGCGACGACACTTCGCGGTGCCCGAAATCGATCGCGTCTTCGACCTCACCTCCGATCAGCTCAACCTCGCGTTTCGGACGGAGGCCCCACGCCTCGCGAGCCGTGCCCTCGTCGACGCTCTCGCGCAAGCCGGCGTCTCAGCCGGGCAGCTGGACGCCCTGCTCATCTGTACCTGCACCGGCTACCTTTGCCCCGGCCTCACGAGTTACGTCGCCGAGCAACTCGGTCTGCGCCCCAATGCCTTTCTCCAGGATCTGGTCGGCCTCGGCTGCGGCGCCGCGATTCCCACCCTGCGCGCGGCCAGTCACCTCCTCGCCGCGCAACCGGGCGCGATTGTGGCCTGCGTGGCCGTCGAAGTCTGCTCCGCTGCATTTTACCTCGACGACGATCCGGGCGTCCTCATCAGCGCCTGCCTCTTCAGCGACGGCGCCGCGGCGACGATTTGGCGATCCACGCCCGGGCCCACCACGCTCCGCGCCTTCGAGTTCAACACCACCCACCTGCCCGCCCACCGCGATCGCCTCCGCTTTGAGCAACGCGACGGCAAACTCCGCAACATGCTCGATCGTGCGGTGCCGGAACTTGCCGCCGGCGCGGTCGACGTGCTCTGGCGCCAGCGCAGCACCCGGCCCGTGGCAAGCGTCGTCGCCCACCCGGGCGGGCGCGACGTCCTCGCGGCCCTCGCTCCGATCTTCTCACCCCATTCGCTCGCGATCAGCGCCGAAGTGCTGCGGGATTATGGCAACATGAGCAGCCCCTCGGTGCTTTTTGTCCTGGCCGAAATGCTGCGGGAGCGACCGCTCCCGCCCGACGGCGATTTCTGGCTCGTCAGCTTCGGGGCCGGCTTCAGCGCGCATTGCTGCCGGATCGGCACGGCGGATTGACCGGACGCGGATTCAGTGATCACATGGTGGCATGGCCCGACTCGATGACCTCGTAACCTATTGCGACCGGCGCACGCGCCGCGCGGCGTTCAAGGACGCTCCCGGCGCCTGCAACGGGCTGCAGGTCGCCAACCGCGGACGGGTCACAAAAATCGGCGCGGCGGTCGACGCCGGCGTGGTGCCGTTTCAAAAGGCCGTGGCCGCCGGGGTGGATTTTCTGATCGTGCACCACGGGATGTATTGGGACATGCCGCGCCCGCTGACCGGCGCGGTCTATGACCGCGTCGCCACTCTGCTCCGCGGGAACTGCGCGCTGTACTCGAGTCATCTTCCGCTCGACGGCCATCCGGAGATTGGCAACAACGCGCTGCTGGCGAAACAGCTCGGCCTGAAGCGCGGCGGGCCGTTTCTCGTCCGCGACGGCGAGGCGATTGGCTGCCTCGCCGAGACGCGCCTGCCGCGGGCCACCCTCCGGGCCCGCCTGGAGCAACTTTACCCGCGCGTGGTTGCGATTGAGTGCGGTCGCGACCGTCTCCGGGGCGTCGCCTTCTGCAGCGGCGCCGGCAACAGCGCCATCCCGGAACTGGCCGCCGCCGGCGTCGACACGCTTGTCACGGGCGAGTTGCGCGAGGAGTGGTTCAACCGGGCGCAGGAGGAAAAATTGAACCTCTATTGTTGCGGCCACTACGCGACCGAGGTCCACGCCGTGCGGGCGCTCGCCGCCGAATTGGCGAAAAAATACCGGCTCCCCTGGGAGTTTATTCCGACCGGAAACCCGCTCTGACCGCGATCCCCGCGGGAGCCCCGGCAACTTGGGTCTTCACATCCGGGTATTCCGTGTGTTCCGTGGGCCAACCGCATGAAAAAAATTGCCATCCTCAACGGCCCCAACCTTGACCGCCTCGGCAAGCGTGAGCCGGAGATTTACGGCCGGGCCACGCTGGCGGACCTCGAGCAGGCGCTGCGCGCGGAATTCGGCGCGCAGGCGCAGCTGGAGTTCTTCCAGTCGAATCACGAGGGTGCGCTCATCGATCGAATCGCCGCGCTGGTCGACGCCAAGTTCGACGGCCTGGTGGTCAACGGCGGCGCCCTGACCCACACCAGCGTCGCCCTGCGCGATGCGCTCCTCGGGGCGCACCTGCCGGCCGTCGAGGTGCACATCTCCAATATCTACAAACGCGAGGAATTCCGCCACGTCTCGCTCACCGCCCCGGCGTGCGTCGCCGTTATCACGGGACTCGGCCTGGAAGGTTACCATGCCGCGATCCGTTTTCTCCTGAAACGCTGAATGACCGAAGAAAACTACTGGCTGGTCTGCCACACCAAACCGCGCTGCGAAAAGAAATTCGCGGCGCTCATGAAAGCGGAAAAATTCGAGCATTACCTGGCGCTCGTCGAGAGCGTGCGCCGCTACAAGCTGCAGACGAAGCGCTTTCAAAAACCGCTCTTCCCGGGCTATGTCTTCGTCCAGGTCCCGATCGAACACAAGACGCGCATCTACCAGCAGGATCTGCTGGCGCGCGCGATCATCGTGACCGATGTCCCGAAGTTTCTCCGCCAGCTCGCCGACGTGAAGGCCATCGTCGCTTCCGGCTTCCAGCTGAGCCTGATGCCGCTGCTGACCAAGGGCCGGCGCGCCAAAATTCTGGGCGGGCCGCTCCATGGGCTGGAGGGGATCATCGACAATCCTTCGAACCCGCAGGGCATCATTCTATCGGTCGATGTGCTCCAGCAAGGCCTGCACGTACGCGTGCCCGCCTCGCAGCTGCAGCCGCTGGCGTAGCCAGGACCGTCAATCGAGATGGATGAGCTCGTTCGCGTTTAACAACGCGCGAGCCAAAGCCGCCATGCCGTGCGCCGCGCTGAGCGTGGTGGCCGCCGACCGCTCGGCCGCTGTCGGTGCGCGCTGGAACGCCAGCGCGTACGCCCGGGTGATCTGCTCGTCGACGCCGCCGGTCAGCCGGCCCGCCAGCGCCCGGGCCATGTCGAGGGTGAAGCTGTGGTTGAGCAGCGTGAGCGCCTGCAGCGGCGTCGTGGTGTTCACCCGGCGGGGTGCGGCGAAGGCGATGTCGGGCAGATCGAAGTCGTTGAGCACATCGACGACGCTCGCGCGCGCGTTCTGGTGGTAAACGGCGCGGCGGTAGGTTTCGGGGCCGTGCCGATCGAGCGGGAAGTAAGTGCAGACATTGTTCTGCGTAAACCGGTAGAGCCGAAACCCCACACCTCCCATCCGGAGGTCGAGCGCGCCGGCGACGTGCAGCAGCGTGTCGCGAATCTCCTCGGCGCCGAGCCGGCGCGGGGGAAAACGCCACAAGAGCCGGGCCTCCTTGTCCGCCCCGGCCGCGTCCGCCCGGTAGGCGGCGGATTGCTGATACGTGCGCGACCGCAGAATCTCGCGGTGCAGCGGCTTGAGCCGCCACCCGTGCGCCAGCAGGCGCCCGGCGAGATAGTCGAGCAGTTCCGGGTGCGTGGGCTTGCCGCCCAGAAAACCAAAATCGCTCGGCGTATCCACAATTCCCGTGCCGAAATGGTGCTGCCATACGCGGTTGGCCAGGACGCGCGGCGAGAGCGGATTGTCGTCCCGGGTGATCCATTTCGCCAGAGCGAGCCGCCGCTCCCCTTCGGGTGCGTCGGCCGCCAGCGCGAACGGCTCCAGCACCTGACCGAGCACGGCCGGGCTCGCGGGGAGCACGGGCTCGCCGGGCTTGGTGGGATCGCCACCCTTGTGGACAAAGGTCCGCCCGGTCGGCTCCGCAAACTTTCCCGCCCAAACTTCGCGCAACGGCGGCACCGCCTTGAGTTCGCGATTCACCGCCTCGATCTGCCGGTCGAGCGCCGCGAGTCGCCGCTGCTCGTCCGGCGTGAGGATCTCACGGCGCACGCGTTGCACCCCGTGCGCCGCGGTCCACGGCTCGCGCCCCGCGCTGCTGGCGACCGTCCGCCAGGCCTGACCGTCGGGTGAAACCTGCACGTCGTAATCACAGGGCGTCGCCCCCTTGGCGTTGCCTTCTTCGAGGTCGCGGCCCTTGGCATTGCGGAAGGTGATGCGGTCAATCATTTCCGTCTGCGCCAGCGTCAGGGTGAGCACCGCCGGCGTCCCGATGAACCACTGCTCGCCGAACTTACCATCGATCGTGCACTGCGCGCCATAGGCCTCGGGAAAGTCCTCCGCGGTGGCCGACTTGGCCCCCTCGGCCGCTCCCCCGTGGCGGGCGAGCGCGACGTTGCGCGCTTCCGGCCCGGCGCTCCACACCTCAAACTCCACCAACCGGGCACCGGCGGCGCTGCGCGGGTTGGCCGTGCTCGCGTGCATCACGAACTGCACGAAGCGCGCCGGCGTCGGCGCGAATCGTTCCTCCGTCAGCTGCGGATCGATCTTCGGGCGCGTGGCCGGTCGCTGTTCGAGCTCCTCCTTCGCCCGCTGGTCGATCGCGCGGTCGAGCCCGCTCTTCGCCTCCGTGAGCCCGGTCTTCCGTCGCTCGATCGGCTCCGCGGCGGCGGCAAACCGCGCGCGCTCCTCCGGCGAGACGATCACCCGCCGGCCATGCGTGACGCCCTCGAAGGCGGCGCGCAGCCGGTAATAGTCCTCCGTCGGCACCGGATCGAATTTGTGGTGATGGCAGCGCGCGCAGTTCATCGTGAGCCCGAGAAACGCCCCGCTCGTCGCCGTGATCATGTCGTCGAGCGTGGCCGCGCGAATATTCTTCTGCGCCACGGCATCCTGGTTGCCCACGTCGTCGTAGGGCCCCGCGACGAGAAACGCGCTGCCCAGTTCCACCGCCGGATCATCCTTGCCGACGATGTCGCCCGCCAGGTGCTCCACGATGAACTGGTTGAACGGCTTGTCATCGTTGATCGACGCGATCACGTAGTCGCGGAAGGGCCAGAGATCGTTGATGATGACGTTCCGCTCAAAGCCCACGCTCTCGCCGAAGCGCGTGACGTCGAGCCAGTGCCGCCCCCAGCGCTCGCCGTAATGCGGCGACGCCAGCAACCGCTCCACCAGGGCCGCGGTCGCCTCCGGTGGATTGGCGCGATGGGCCGCCTCGAACGCCCGCACCTCCTCGGGCGTCGGCGGCAGGCCGATGACATCGTAACTCATCCGCCGAATCAGCGCGCGCGGATCCGCCGGCGGATTGAGCGCGAGCCCTTTCTCCGCCAGCTTCGCCCCGATGAGGTGATCAATCGCGGTTTCTCCCGGCGTCACTTCCGGCGCCACCTGCTTGACCGGTTGCAACGACCACCAGGACTTGTCGGCACGTTTCGCCTCCCCGACCACGCCGTCGCGCGGATCGGGCGCGCCCAGCTTCACCCACGTCACGAAATCGGCGAGGACCGCGTCCGGCAGCCTGGGCTTTTTCGGCGGCATCGCCAAATCGTCCTCGAGATGCTGGATCACGCGCAGCAGCAGGCTGGCCTCGGGTTGGCCCGGCACAATGATTGGCGCGCCGCTGTCGCCGCCCTTCTCCCAGCCCGCCTTCGAATCCAGCAGGAGCCCCGCCTTGAGTTTTTTCGCCAGGGCGCTGTGGCACTCGTAACAGTGCTCCGCGAGCACCGGACGAATCTTCTGCTCGAAAAACGCGAGGCCCGCCGGATCGGCGGCGGCGAGGGCGGACCCGGCGGCTCCCGGGAGAAATAACAGTGCCGCCAACACCCGCCGCAGCCCGGACTCTTTTTCCGTTTCCCGCCTGCGCAACGGCCGCGGGTTCGCCAATCTCAGCCGTGGGCTCATTCGTCAGGAGCGTCCGCGCCACCGGCAAACCGCTGCGGGTTTGCCTTTAGCCCGCATGAACTCGAAGCCAGCGCCGAAGCGTGGAAGCGGCGTAAGTTGGACATGATTGAATGGCAGTTTGAGTGCTAAAAATGCGGGTTACGCCAGCAACCGCTCGAGCACGTGCCCGTGCACATCCGTCAACCGCCGGTTGGAACCGTTGTGATAATAGGTGAGTTTCTCGTGATCGAGGCCCAGCAGGTGCAGCACCGTCGCGTAGAAATCATAGACCGTCGCCACCTCCTGCACACTGCGTCGCCCGAAGTCATCGGTCGCACCGTGGCTCACGCCGCCTTTCACGCCGGCACCCATCAGCCAGGTCGTGAACGCATCGGGGTTGTGATCGCGGCCGGCCGTGCCTTCCTGGTGCGTGGGCATCCGGCCAAACTCGGTGCACCACAACACGAGGGTGTCGGCGAGGAGGCCGCGCTGCTTGAGATCCGTGAGCAACGCCGCCGTCGGTTGATCGAAGATCGGCCCGTGCCGATCGTAGTCGGCCCGGAGTGTCTTGTGCGCATCCCAGTTCAGCAGGCCGTCGACCGCGCTGGCGCGGGAGGCGCAGTAGAGGCTCACGTAACGCACGCCCTGCTCCAGGAGCCGGCGCGCGAGCAGGCAGTTGCGCGCGTAGGCGGCCTTCAAACTGTTGGGATCGTCCGTGCCGTAGAGCGCGTGCACATGCGCCGGCTCGCGGGAGAGGTCGCTGACGGCGGGCGCGGTCAGCTGCATTTTCGCGGCCAGTTCGTAGGCGGCCATGCGGGCGCGGAGTTCGTCGTTGCCCGGATGCGCCGCGGCGTGTTCCGCGTTGATCCCGCGCAGGAACTCGCGCGTGCCGGTCTCCTCGGTGTCGGAAATCTCCGCCGGGCGGGCGAGATTCCGCAGCGGCTGATGGGCCGCCAGGGTCACCGCCTGATGCTGCGCGGGAATGAAGCCGTTGCCCCAGTTGGCCTTCCCGTTCGGCGGCTCGCCGCGCAGATCCTGGATCGCCACAAACGTCGGCAGGTTCTCGTTGAGGCTGCCCAAGCCGTAGCTGACCCACGACCCCGCGCTGGGAAAACCCTCGCGGGTGAAGCCGGTGTTCATCGCGATGCAGCCCGGCCCGTGCGTGTTCGTGCGCGACGTCATCGAATGCACAAACGCCATGTCATCCACGTGCCCCGCGAGGTGCGGGAGCAGCGTCGAAATCATCTTCCCGCTCCGTCCCGCCGGCGCAAACGGCCAGGGCGATTTCATGAGATTGCCGTTCTTGCCCTGAAACGTCACCTCCGTCTCCCCGCCGGGCATCGGCGTGCCGTCAAACTTTTCCAGCAGCGGTTTGTGGTCCCACAAATCGAGATGCGAGGCGCCACCGGGACAAAAAATCTGGAGAACCTGTTTCGCCTTCGGTGCAAAATGCGGGGAGGGAGCCGGCGCCCCCAAGAGATCCGCCCCCAGCAATCGCGCCAACGCGACGCCCGTCAGTCCAGTGGTCATCCGGTTGAGAAACTGACGCCGGGCAAGATCGAGTGGGACAGTGGACATCGGGGTCGACAAGGAGGGGCGGCTTCATCTCAAACAACTCCCGGGGAAAAATGCGAGCAACGAGTCGCACCGCCCCGTGTCGGAGGTAAATCCCCTGGAGGCGGGGTGCCCTCACCCCGCGGGATTTCGCGTTTTTTTTTGGGGGGGGCGGGCATCCGCAGGTTGACGGCGGTGACTGGGACGCAGCGGCGCTTGCCCAAGCGCCGATGGTTTCCGACGCCCGTCAGCGGTTGGGCAACCGCCGCTCCCCCTGCGCGGCTACTCGAAGCGTAAACTCGGACACGCCTCCCGTTCCGGCCGGAAATCGAATGGTCTTTGGGACCGTTTTGACTCTTGCGTCGCCGGTCCGTCCCGTGCGGTTTTTGCGGGCATGAGACGGTCTTCTTCGTTGCTGCTGTTGGTCTCCTTCATCACGGGTTCGATCGCCGCCGCGGCCTCCGTGGCGACCCCGCCGAACTTCCTTGTCATTCTCGCCGACGATCACGGCTACGGCGATGTCTCGGCTTTCCGCCCCCACGGCGATGTTCGCACCCCACACCTCGATCGCCTCGCGGCCGACGGCATGCTCTTCACCGCGATGCGCGCCAATTGCACCGTGTGCTCGCCGACGCGCGCCGCGCTCCTGACCGGCCTTTACGCCGACCGCGCCGGCGTCCCCGGGGTGATCCGCACCCAGGCCGCCAACTCCTTCGGCCATCTCGCACCCGGCCTCCCCACCCTCGCGAGCCATCTGCGCGGCGCCGGCTATCACACCGCCATCGTCGGCAAATGGCACCTCGGTCTCACCAGTCCGAATACGCCCAACGAACGGGGCTTCGAGTTCTTCCACGGCTTCCTCGGCGACATGATGGACAGCTACACGACGCATCTCCGCCACGGCAACAACTACCTCCGGCGCAACCACGAGGTCATCACGGCGCCGGGACACGCCACGGACCTCTTCACCGGCTGGGCCTGCGACTACCTGCGCGAGCGGGCGGCGGCGCAGCAACCGTTTTTCCTCTATCTCGCCTACAACGCCCCGCATTTTCCGATCGAGCCGCCGGCGGCCTGGCTGGAACGCGTGCGCCAGCGTGCCCCGGGCATGGAGCCGGCGCGCGCCGCCAACGTCGCGCTCGTCGAGCACCTCGATGACGGCATCGGCCGGGTGCTGACGGCCCTGCGCGAAACCGGCCTCGATCGCACCACCCTCGTGGTGTTTTGCTCCGACAACGGCGGTTCCCTGCCCCACGCGCAAAACAACGACCCGTGGCGGGACGGCAAGCAAAGCCACTACGAGGGCGGTCTGCGGGTGCCGTTCCTCGCCCGCTGGCCCGGCACGATCGCCGCCGGCTCGCGTTCCGACTACGCCGGGCTGGCGTTCGACATCTTCGCCACCTGCCTTGAAGCCGCCGGCGTCGCCCGCCCGGCCGGGCTCGACGCCGTCAGCCTGCTGCCAATTCTGCGCGGTCAAACGCCGCCAGCCGGACCGCGCGATCTCTACTTCGTCCGCCGCGAAGGCGGTCCGACGTACGGCGGCCAGGCGTATCATGCCCTGATTCGCGGCGACTGGAAGCTGCTGCAGAACAGTCCTTATTCGCCGCTGGAACTCTACAATCTAAAGGACGATCCGCAGGAGCGGACCGACGTCATCGCCCAAAATCAAAAAATCGCGCGCGAAATGCAGGCCGCGCTGAGCGTCCGGATTCAACGCGGCGGCGCCACGCCGTGGCAGGGACCGGACCAGCGGTAGCGGAGCTTGGAAATCTGGCATCTGGCATCGGTCATCTAAAATCTCGGATTTCCGGACCAACCCGATTGGGAGACCCGAGCCCGAGGTGCAGGCGGAGGTTGCCAATTCTCATTTCCAGATCCCAGATTCTAGCTGACTGAATGCAGACGATGGAAATTCTCGCTGGTTTCACTCCCGCTCGTGTCGTCCTCGCCCTCGTCGGCGCGTTCGTCGTTCTGCCACCTGCGAGGTCCCAAGCCAGCACCGCCCCGCGGCCCAATGTTGTCCTGATCGTCTGCGACAATCTCGGCAACGGCGACGTGGGGTGCTTCGGCTCAGCCCTGCACCGCACCCCGCACGTCGACCGCCTCGCGGCCGAAGGGACCAAGTTCACCAGCTTCTACGTCGCGAGCGGCGTCTGCACACCCAGCCGCGCTGCCTTCCTGACCGGCTGCTACCCGCGTCGCTTGAATCTCCACGAAAGCGCCACCGGCGGCGCCGTCCTGCAGCCGCTCGCCTCCCGCGGACTGCATCCCGACGAGACAACGATCGCCGAGGTCCTGCGGAACGCCGGTTACGCCACCGCCTGCATTGGCAAGTGGCATCTCGGCGACCAGCCGGACTTTCTGCCGACACGCCAGGGCTTCGATGAATTCTTCGGCATTCCTTACAGCGATGACATGACGAAGGACAAACGCCCGGACCTCTGGCCCGAGCTGCCACTGCTGCGAGGCGACGACGTCATCGAGGCCCCGGTCGATCGCGACTACCTCGTGCGCCGCTGCACCGCGGAGGCGGTGCGGTACATCGAGGCCCACCCGACGCGACCGTTCTTCCTTTATGTGCCGCACACGATGCCCGGCTCGACCGCCCGGCCTTTTTCCAGCCCGGCCTTTCGCGGCCGATCGCGCAACGGCGACTACGGCGACAGCGTCGAGGAACTCGATTGGAGCACCGGCGAAATTCTCGCCGCGTTGCAGCGGCAGGGTCTCGCGGCCAAGACCCTCGTCATCTGGACGAGTGACAACGGCGCCGTGCAGCGCAATCCCCCGCAGGGCAGCAACGCGCCGTACCGGGGCTGGGGATACGACACGAGCGAAGGCGCGATGCGCGTGCCCTGCGTGATGCGCTGGCCGGGCGTGATCCCCGCCGGCCGTGTTCAGGACGAGGTGTGCAGCTCGCTCGATCTCCTGCCCACGCTGGCGCGGCTGGCCGGCGCCCTCCTGCCGGCGCGAACGATCGACGGTCACGACATCCACCCGCTGCTCTCCGGCGAACCGCGCGCGCAGTCGCCGTGGGACGATGAGGGCTTTTGTTTCTACCGGATGGGCCAGCTGCAGGCCGTGCGCGCCGGGCCCTGGAAACTGTATCTGGAACTGTCCGAAAAGTTGATCAACAACGCCGCCAGGACCGCACCTTCCCACCAGCAGCTTTATGACGTGCGGCACGACCTGACCGAGGCGCACGAAGTGTCGGGGAGGCATCCCGAAGTGGTGCGCCGCCTCCTCGCCATGGCCGCGCGAGCCCGGGCTGAGTTGGGCGATGGCCGACAGCAGGGCCGGGGCCAGCGCCCCGCCGGGTCGGTCGACAAGGCCACGCCGCGCGTGCCTTAGCCGTGCGTTTTATCGCTGAAAACGAAACCACTGAAAGGTGAAACGCGCCTCCGACGCACAAGCCCGATGGCCGCATCGGGTTTTGAGCCGTACGCTCTCAAATCAGCGCGTTGGGGAGTCTGCTGGCCAGCAGACGGCTCCATCCTTCGTTGCATCGTTGGCTGAGATGCTTCCACCCCACAGCAGAACTCTGGGGTTGCAGGGGCGGCTCGGTTCGCGCCAAACCGCGTCACCACTTTCCGCCGTGCGACTTGCCGCCCATCAGATCCAATTTGCTTCGCACGGATTCGGCGGCCAAACCACTTGCGCATGACCAGAATTGATCCCCGTGCCCTCCTGCTTTCGTGCCTGGCCATCGCGGGGCTCGCTGTTTCAGCCTGCAACCGTTCCGGGCCACCGCCAGTCGCCGGAGCGGCTCCGGCCGTGCCCGTGCAGACCGCCGTCGCCCGGCAGCGCGATGTCCCCCGGGTGATCGAATCGGTCGGCGCAGTGCAGGCCCTGCGCACCGTCGCGGTCAAATCCCAGGTCGACGGCATGATCGCGCAAATCCATTTCAAGGAAGGCGACGAAGTGAAATCCGGCGCCCCGCTCGTCTCCCTCGATCGCCGGCCCTTCGAGAATTCGCTGCGCATCGCCCGCGCGGACCTGGCCAACGCCCATGCGGAATCTGCCAAGGCGGTCAACGACCTCGAACGGTACCAACGCCTCGATCAGCAGGACGCGATTTCGAAGGAGCAGTTCGCGCAGCTCAACACCAAGGCCGAAACCACGAAGGCGCTCGTGCAGGCCAAGGAAGCCGCGGTCGCGAACGCCGAACTGCTTCTCGGCTACACCCAGATACGCGCGCCGATCGACGGTCGCACCGGCCAGCTGATCTTGCACGAGGGCGCTTTGGTGAAGGCCAACGACGTCAACCAATCGATCGTCACCCTCAACCAGCTCGCCCCGATCGCCGCGGCCTTCGCCGTGCCGGAAAGCGCGCTCTCCGAAATCCGCGCCGCCCTCGCCGGGGGCCGGGCGGGCGTCGCCGTCAGTGACCGCTCCTCCGGCGTGGTGCGCACGGATGGCCGGCTGAGCTTTGTGGACAACACCGTCGATCCCACAACCGGCACGATTGTGCTCAAGGCGATCTTCGAAAACACCGACCATCTGCTCTGGCCCGGGCAGTTTGTGCAGGTCCAGACGACCGTCGGGATCGATCGCGCCGCGCTCGTCGTGCCGGCGACCGCGGTGCAGACGAGTCAAATCGGTTCGATGGTGTACGTCGTCACCGCGGACCAGAAGGTCGAACTCCGGCCCGTCAAGGTGCTGCGCGCGGCGGGCGACGAGCTGCTTGTTTCCGAGGGCCTCCGAGCGGGCGAAACGGTCGTGACCGACGGTCATCTCCGCCTTGTGCCCGGCGCCCGGGTCGAGGCGAAAACCCTCGCCGGCGTCGCGCCGCCTTCCAAATCTGCCGCCGGCAAAACGAAGCCATGAACCTGCCCGCCCTCTGCATCCGCCGGCCGGTGATGACGACGCTCCTCACGGGGGCACTGTGCGTGTTTGGCGCGATGGCCTATCGCTTTCTTCCCGTCAGCGACCTGCCCAACGTCGACTTCCCGACGATCGTCGTGACCGCATTTCTCCCCGGCGCGACACCGGAGACGATGGCGTCCGCCGTGGCCACCCCGCTCGAACAGCAGTTCTCCACCATCGCCGGAGTCGATTCGATGACGTCAAGCAGTTCGCTCGGCGCCACGGCGATCACCCTGCAGTTCGCACTCGAGCGCAACATCGACGCCGCCGCGCAGGACATCCAGTCGGCCATCGCCGCGGTGCAACGCCGCCTGCCGAACGACATGCCCGCGCCGCCGTCGTTTCGTAAGACAAACCCCGCGGACCAGCCGATTCTGTTCATGTCGGTCGTCTCGCCGTCCCTGCCGTTGTCGGTCGTGCACGAATTTGCCGAGACCCGCATCGCGCAGCGCCTCTCCACGATCGAGGGCGTGGCACTCGTGCAGGTTTTCGGGGCACAGAAATACGCCCTCCGCGTGCAGCTCGACCCGCGCGCCCTCGCCAGCCGCGGCATCACGCTCGACGAGGTGCGCGCCGCCCTCGCCACCCACAATGTCAACCTGCCCACGGGCGTGCTCGACGGCAATCATCAGACCGTGACCGTCGTCGCCTCGGGCCAGCTCACCAACCGCGCCGAGTTCAACCAGATCGTGGTCGCCTACCGCAACGCCGCGCCCGTGCGCCTCGGCGAACTCGCGCGGGTCATCGACGACGTCCAGGAAAACCGCGTCGCCTACTGGTTTCACAGCGGCCGGCCGGGCGACACCACCACCCGGGCGGTCGGGCTCGCCATCCAGCGCCAGCCGGGCACCAACACCATCGAGGTTGTCAGCCGGATCCGGGCCTTGTTGCCCAGTCTCCGCCAGCAGCTCCCCGCCTCGGTCAGCATCGAAATCCTGACGGATAAATCGATCTCGGTGCGCGAGTCCGTCCGGGACGTGCAGTTCACGCTCGTCCTCTCGGTCGCGCTCGTGGTCATGGTCATCTTCCTTTTCCTGCGGTCGCTGACGGCGACCATCATCCCCTCCGTCGCGATCCCGATGGCCCTGCTCGGGACGTTCATCGCGATGTATTTCTCCGGCTACACCCTGGACAATTTTTCGCTGCTCGCGCTCACGCTTTCGGTGGGGTTTGTCGTCGACGACGCCATCGT
>SXSC01000244.1 GCA_005792355.1 Opitutaceae bacterium | reverse complement strand
GTCGGAGTGCTCGTCGAAGTGCCGGTGATGCTCTCGGTCTGCCAGGTGTGCAACCGCTCGCGCGCGTGGTATGAGCGTGGCGTCTGAGGTGCGGCGCGCGTCGCGGAATCGTCTTTTCCCCCATGAAACCCAACGTCCTCATCCTCTGCACCGGAAATTCCTGCCGCAGCCACATGGCTGAGGGAATTCTTCGCGCCGCGGCGGGCGACCTCATCGCAGTCCACAGTGCCGGGTCCAAGCCCGCCGGATACGTGCATCCGAAGGCGATTCAGGTGCTGCGGGAAATTGGCCTCGACCTTTCCGCGCACACGTCGAAGCACATGAACGAATTCCTGCACCGGCAGATCGCCACCGTGATCACGGTGTGCGGCAACGCGGATCAAGTGTGCCCGATGTATCCGGGCCAGGTGAATCGGCACCACTGGGGTTTTGACGATCCCGCCCACGCCCAGGGCACGGATGACGAGATCCTCGGCGAATTTCGCCGGGTGCGGGATGAGATTCAGCTCGTCTTCGGCGCGTACGCGGCGGGTTTGAAGGAGGGCCGGGTGCTGGCGGGGGCGATTCATCCGGACAATTGCCCGCCGTAGAGCGGTGGTTCTGGTTTCAGAGTGCCGATCTCCCGCAGCGGCAGGGCCGTGATTTTGTCCGTCAGCGGATAGCGCAGCGTGCCGGGATACACCACCCAGAGATGCTCCAGCTTCAAGTCGTCCAGCGCGACGTGCATGGACTTCGTGGTCTTCGGCGCGTCCGTGCATTTGAACTCAAAGCCCCAGCGCCGTCCGCGCCTCAGCAACAGCAGATCCAGCTCCGCCCCGCGTTGCGTCCCGTAGAAATACGCGTCCCGCTCCCCGTGGGCGATCAGCGCCTGTTCCAGCGCGAAACCCTCCCAGCTCGCGCCGTAGCGCGGGTGCGTGCGCAGCTCGAGCATCTCCCCGAGGCCCAGCAGGTGATGAAGAATGCCGCTGTCCCGCAGATAGACCTTGGGTGATTTCACCAGGCGCTTGCCGAGATTTTCAAACCACGGTGGCAGCACCCGCACCATGAACGTGCCCGCGAGCAAGTCCCGATAGTGATTCACCGCCGTCACGCTGACATCCATGGAACGTGCCAGCTCGGCGGCGTTCCACGTCTGCCCGTGAAAATGGGCGAGCATTCGCCAGAAGCGGCCCAACGACGCCGGTGCCACGTGCGACCCCAGCCCGGGAAGGTCGCGCTCCAAGAAGGTGCGCGTAAAGCTTTCCATCCACCGCTCCCATGCCTCGGTGGTCTCCGCCAGAAAGGCGCGGGGAAACCCGCCGCGCAGCCACAGCCGGTCCTGCTGCTCGACGCCGACCTCGGAGAGGGAAAATCCCGCCACATCCACAAATTGAATTCTCCCCGCCAGCGTCTCGGAGACGCCCTTGACCAGATCCCACGACGCGCTGCCCAGCAGAAGAAACACCGCCTGGCGTTTTCGGTCATCGCACAACGGGCGCAGCAGCTCGAACAGTTTCGGCAGTCGCTGAACTTCATCCACGATCACAAGGCCGTCTCTTTCGGCCAGGAGTTTTTCAGGCGTGCTACCCATCGCTTCCCGCGTCGCGGCATTTTCCAGATCGAAGACCAGCGTTGGCCCTGCCCAATCCGCCGCGACCTGCTCCGCCAGCGTCGTTTTTCCCACCTGCCTCGCGCCGAGCAGCGCCACCACGGGAGATTCCGCCAGTCGAACTCGGATCGCCTCTAGCAAGATCAAACGTTCAATTGATTGTTTCATATCGTACCTCGGGAATAAGATATACGACAATTAAGTTGGATGACAACAGATAAATGTTGTTAAACGTACTTCGGTTAAGCGATATACTACAATTAATCTCAGTGGGAGTGATATCGAATGTGCAGAATCGCGTCAGAGGGCTGATGGCTGCGTGGTCGGAGCCCCGAAGGGGCGGCATGCGAAAGCTCAGGGCAACGCCTTGGGAATTTTACTTTCCGCCCCTTTGGAGCTCCCTGGCGCCGGCAGCCGCCCACTGGAAACAGCGAGGAACCCCAAAATCTACCAAGTTGCCGCGCGCATCACGGGCTGCAGCTCGCCGCGGGGCAGGGGCATTTCCAGGCGCTCGACGACGCCGTCGAACAGCAGTCGGCGCTGCTCGGGCGAGAGGCCCGGTTGAAAAAGTGCGACGCGATACTCGCGATACACATCCTCGGTCTCACGGGCGGTGGCGACGCGCATGGCGGTGCCAAGCGCGGCGTCGACGCGATCCGCCTTGGAGGTGTTGAGGGAGCGCGTGACCTCGACGCGGATGGCGTCGCGCTCGTTGATCGCCTCCGCAAGGCGACTTCCGTAATCGTTGGCCACGGCGGAGAGCTCCTCCCGGATCGCGGCAATTTGCGCCGTCAGGTCGGCCGGTGGCGATCCGGCGCCACGACCAAACCGGCTTGGGATGACCAGAAATTTCAGACCGGCGGCTTCAAAGCGATAGTTTGACTGGATCGGGAGCGATCGCGCCCGTGTTTTAGCGAGGATCGCCTCGACCCGCTCGATTGCCTCTCGCTGCGCCGCGCCGATATCGCGAAGCAGAACGGCCACGCGATTCTGCAGCACCGGCGGCAGCGGCGTCCGTTCGGCGATGGGTGCGGCTTCCGGCATGACGGCGAGACCGCGGCGGATTTCCTCCGCGAAGGCCTCCAATTCGGCGAGCCGGGCGGTTTGCTTTTCCGCGAGCGCCTTGAGGGTGTTGCCGCGTAAGAAGGCGAAGCTCTGCCAGTCGTGGGCGTGGACGGCATCGTAGAGTTCCTTTTTCAAGGCGGATTTTCTCGTCTGGTAGAGCGCGAGTTTGGCGGCGACGTCGGCGGGGATGTCGTCGGGAAGGAGCACCCGCGCCGGTTCAGGTGGGAAAAACAAATAGGGCTGGTTGGACGCGGCGGTGTCGGCGTTGTCGCCGGCGGCCTGCAGTTCGATGGAGATTTCCCGCAACAGGCGACGCTGGGCGGGGAGGAGGCCGTTTTGATAGTAGGCGTAGGCCCGCATGACCTGGGCAATCTCGACGGGAGAAAATCCTCGTCGGTCCTTGTCGCCGAGGTGCCACTGGCGCAGCGCGCCCCACGCTTGATCACTGACGATGAGATCGCGGCGGAGCTGCTCGGCCGAGTTTTCCAGCCCGGCGAGTGCCGCCGCCTGGCGGCGGGCGAACCCGGCGAGCGCCGTTTCCCGTTCCGCGGGTTCGAGCGGGCGCACGCGATCGAGTTCGGCGCGCAGTTCGCCTTGGAGCGCGAGTTTTGCGGAGCGATATTGGTCGAGTTGGGCGCGGAGTTTGGGGGGCAGCGCCTTGGTCGCGAGGCGCGTGCCGAGCGGTGGGTAATAGAGCTCGTTGACGTGGGCGGCGAGTTCGGCGGGCGCGGCGAGCCGGCCGGCTGTCGGGGCGCCTTTCGGCAGAGCCCGGCCGAGCGGCGGCGGATTCGGCGGGAAAAAGATCGATGCGCGATCGCTCATCCGCGGTGCGGCGCGCGGCGTGTCGGGAAATGACGACTGCGGATAGCCGCCATCCTGGGCGGAGGCCGGCAGCGCGAGAGCGACGGCGGCAGACAGGGTCCACCGACGAAAAGTCTGGCGCACCTGAGTGGAATCTAAGGGTGCCTGGGTCATGGGCCGTTCTGCCAGCCGTCCGACATCTCAACTTCCCGGCGTCTCCGCTCAGCGCGCCGCGAGCAGGGCCCGCTCGGTCCAGTAGCCGATGAACGCGGTCACCGGCAGCGTGAGCACCCACGCCCACATGATACGACCGACGACGCCCCACTTGACCGCGCTCAGCCGCTTGGTGGCGCCGACGCCCATGATCGAAGTGGAGATGACGTGGGTTGTGGAAACCGGCACGCCCATCGTCGCGGTGGCGTGGAGAATGATCGCGGCGGTGGTCTCCGCGGCGAAACCATGCACCGGCTGCATCTTCACCATTTTGTGGCCCATGGTGCGGATGATGCGCCAGCCGCCGCCGGCGGTGCCCGCGGCCATGGTGATCGCACAGGTGATGATCACCCAGAATGGAATGTCCTTGAACTCCTCCACGCGCAGGAAATGGGCCCACGCGGGCAGATCCTTGAACGCGCCGGTGCTCGTGCCGGTGAAGAGCGCGAGCGTGATGATGCCCATGGTTTTTTGCGCATCGTTGGAGCCGTGGCTAAAACCCATGAAACCGGCGCTGATCAGCTGGGCCTTGCCGAAGACCATTCCAACAATCCGCGGCGTCACGCGGCGCAACGTGATCAGCAGCAGGCCCATCAACAGCGCGCCGCCGATGAAGCCGACGAGCGGGGAGGAGAACATCGGCATCACGACCTTCGGCCAGAGACCGACAGCCGCCCCTTTCTTGTCGTGGGCGTGCCAGATGAGAACGGCCCAGTTGCCGCTCGCCGTCGCAAGCGCCGCACCGCACAGGCCGCCGATCAGGGCGTGGCTGGAACTGGAGGGCAGCCCGAGCCACCACGTGAAGAGATTCCAGACGATGGCCGCGAGGAGCGCGGCGAGGACAGTCGTCATGGTCACGGCGGTGGGATCGACCAGCCCGCTGCTGATCGTCTTGGCCACGGCCGTGCCAAACAGTGCGCCCACCAGATTCCAAAACGCGGCCCACGCGACGGCGGCGCGCGGAGTGAGCACCTTGGTCGACACCACCGTGGCGATCGCGTTCGCGGTGTCGTGAAACCCATTGATATACTCAAACGTCAGCGCGGCCAGCAGGACGATCAGGAAGAGGGTCATGAGAACGGACTCGACTGCAGGGGCTGCAGGTAGCGGGGCGGAGCGGCGGGGCTCAGGAGTGTTTCAGGACGATTTGCACCACGATGTTGCCCGCGTTGCGACAGCGGTCGACGCCCTGTTCGACCAGTTCATAAAGCTCCTGGAGGACGACCAGTTCCTTGGCGTCGCACGAACCCTGATAGAGTTCCTTGAGGTGGGAGAGCATCACTTTGTCGGCTTCGCCCTCGGCGAACTGCAGCCGGTCGTTGGCCTCGCGGATCCGTTCGATGTTGGTCCCGCCCCGGAGTTGCTTCACCATGAAGACGACCGCATCGGCCGCCTGTAACATCAGTTCGGCCTGGCGTTCAAACGCCGCGTGCGGGATCCGGCCCGGGTAGATCGAGAGGCGCTCGACGATCTTCTCGACCTGTTTGGGAATCCGATACAGCGCGAACGACAGGGCCTCGATGTCCTCGCGTTCGAGTGGCGTCACGAAAGTCTTGCTGAGTTCCTCCACCATGGTGTGCCGGATGCGCTTTTCCTTGCGGCGTGCCTGGATGAATTCGTCGAGCGACACTCCGGCGGCGCTGCCGGCGGCGATTTTCTTGAGCGTATTGACGAAGAGCTCGACGCTTGATTTCGACTCCTCCGCCCCGGCTTCCAGGAGTTCGAAAAACTTATCATCTTTCCCCAGCAGTTTTTTTAGCCAAAGCATGGTGATGTCTGAGTTAGCCGCGTTCGCGGCGATGGCGAAACAATTCTCCGGAAGCGTCAGGTTTTTCCGCGCAGCCAGATCCAGAGATAGCCCAGCCGTTCGCGGCAACCAAGGGACGTGCCATTGATGGCGCCGATTTCCCAGAGGAAATCATCGATCGCCCAGCCGGGGTTGGCCTTGGTCGTGAAATCGGCGGGGCAGGGCACGGTTGGGAGTCCGGCGCTGCGAAACAACGCGGCCGCCCGCGGCATGTGCCAGGCGGAGGTGGCCAGGGCGACCGGCGCATCGCCCGCGAGCAGCTTGACGGCACGGGATTCCTCCTCGGTGTCGCGGGCTGCGTCGATGAAGCGGATGCGATCAGGGGAGATGCCGAGCGAAACCGCCGCCCGCGCCAGCATGGCCGCATGGGTCGGCTCCGTGGGGGCGTTTGGGGAACCGGGACCCGTGACGATTAACTTCGCGTCAGGCAGGACCCGCAGAATGCGCACGCCCTCGACGAGGCGCGAGAGCGCGGAGCCGGAGAGGAGATTCGAGGCCGCCAAGCCCGGGGTGCGGTGGTTGCCACCGCCCAGGACGACGACAAAGCGGCACGCCGCCAAATCGGCGGGCAGCTGAGTGTTGGCGACGAGTTCCGGGATCGCCGGGTAACGCGTCTCAAGGGGCCGCAACATCAAATGGGAGACGAACTTGTTGCTGGCGATCAGCAGCAGCGCGACGCCCGCCAGCACGAGGGCCCGCCCCAGCCGCGCGCGGCGCGTGTAGCGCAGCAGGAGCAGGCCCGCGACGATCGCCGTCAGACAGAGCGGCAGCGGCATGAGCCAGAACGAAACAGTCTTCTTCAGCCAAAAAAGCACGAGGCGAAGGAAACGGGGCGGGGCAGCGGGGGCGAGACTGAGTTTCGCTCGTCAGCCTGTCACTTTCAACCGATCGGGCGGCGCTGGTTTTGGTTTTCGCGCCAGTACCGGAGCGGCGCGGCCGGCCGTCGTGAGCAGCGCCAGCAGGACCGAAGCGAGGCGCCAAATATCCCGAGTCGAGGACGTCATGCCGGCGAGCCTGGAGCTGGGCCGCGGGCAAACAACCCGATTCTCGAACCGGGCAGTAGGGACAGGTCAAATAACCAGGCGCCGCCGGCCACACTGTATTACGCCGTGCGTGGATCTTGTGGCGAAAATTGACTTGCCGGGTCGGTTGCGGCTCAGCCGCGCCAGGAAGCTAACCGACTGCCGTGGCGACGTGGGCTTCACTGCAGGCTTGTGCCGGGGCGGGCGTCGTACGGTATGCTTCCGCGATCTGGTTTTGCTCGTCGCTAGTTCGCCCTCCACCCTGGCTCTCCATGAAAACGTTTCGCCTCTTCAGCCTCCTCGCGGTCGCTTCACTCTCGAACCTCGCCGTCTCTGCCGCCCCGGCCCCCAACCCCGAAGCCGATCGAGACTGGCAGGCGTATGAAAGTGTCGGCAAGACGCCGCCGCCGAAGCCGATGAAGGAAATGTCGCGGCTCGAATTGGCAGCGTGGAGCGAACAACTGGCGCAGCAGCGGCGCGAAACCGCCGTCGCCTTCATCGAAAAACATCCCGCCGATCCGCGGCGCTGGGCCATCGTGCTGCGGCTCTCACCGAATTCGCCGCGTTTCGTGAGTGACTGGGGTCCGCTCGACGCGAAGGGCGCGCCAACGAAGCCGGTGATCGATGAGGCCGCCGCCGCCGCGTGGAAGACCCGCGTGGCGGAGTTGCAGGCGGCAATGGCGAGGGCCACGGATTTGCCGGAGTCCACCCGGCGGCTGCTGGCGGAGCGGACTGACTCCAAGCCGGTCATCTACCATCCGGCGGCCAATGCGCCGCAGCAGATCCGTGACGCCGTCGCCGCGGCGAAGCAGACCGGAAAGCACGTGATGATTCAGGTCGGCGGCCAGTGGTGCATCTGGTGCCTGCGCCTCCACAAGACGATCGCCGCGGATGCCGAGCTGCAGCGGATGATGAACGACCACTACGTCGTCGTGCATGTGAACTATAGCCCGGAGAACAAGAATGAAAAAGTCCTCGCCGAGCTCGGGCATCCGGAGCGCTTTGGATTTCCGGTGCTGGTGATTCTGGATGCCGACGGCAAGCGGCTGCACACGCAGGACTCGGGCTACCTCGAGGACGGCGACTTCCACAGCAAGGCGAAGCTGACAAAGTTTTTCCAGCAATGGAGCCCCAAAGCGCTGGATCCGGCGACCTACGCGAAAAAATCCTGACGGTGGTGCGGTTCGACCAGGCCTACGTGCAGGCCATCGCCTGCAACCCTTCGCGCACCTCGTTCCTCAGCGGGCTGCGGCCGCTCACCTCGGGCGTGTGGAGCAACCCGCGGGGTGATGAGCGAGCAGCTGCCGGCGGGCACGCGCACCCTGCCCGAGCTACTCAAGGAGAAGAGCTTTCACACCGCCGTGATGGGAAAGTTTTTTCACATCACCGCAGACGCGCGAGGCAATCGCCGCCTATTTCGCCTGTGTGAGTTTTTTCGATGACAACATCGGCCGCATCCTCGCCGCGCTCGAACGGCAGGGACTCGCCGACAAGACCATCGTCTTCGCCCTCGGCGACCACGGCATGTGGTCGAAGTATTCGATGCTCGAGCCGGTGCAGCGCGCTCCGTTGTGGGTGCGCGTGCCCGGCGCGGCCGCCAACGGCCGCGTCTGCCGCGAGTTCGTGGAGTTCGTCGACTTCATCCCCACGCTGGGCGACCTCGTGGGCATCGACGGTGCGCCGAATCTCGAGGGCACGAGTTTTGCGCCGCTCCTGGCGAATCCCGACCGGCCGGGCTGGTGAAGGCGGTTTTTCGCGCTGATTTTGCGCCGGCGCGTTTACCAAGCCGCCTGCGGGAACATTCATGCTCGTGCCGGCGGATTGGCCGCACCCAAGGTGCTGCGGCCTTTCACCGCGCGCTTCAGCCGCTCGCGCCGGGGTTGTTTGCCTGAGGCGGTTGCGAGCATGCTCGCAACCTACAGGCTTGTCTCGCGCCGGCGTTTCGCCTCGTGTGCGCGGGTCCTCCGCCGCCGTGAACGCCCCCAACCCCGCACCCGATCCCGACCACGGCCGGTGGTTCAAGCAGGAGGTGCATGTCCACGACGCGCAGCTGAAGTCCTACCTGCGCGGCTCGTTTCCCTCGGTGCGCGATGTCGACGATGTCGTGCAGGAATCCTACCTGCGCGTCTGGAAAGCCCGGCTCACCCGACCGGTCAACTCGGCCAAGTCGTTTCTGTTCCAGGTCGCCCGGCACCTCGCCATCGATCTCGTGCGGCGCAATCGGGCGTCGCCGGTGGATGGCTTACCTGATTTGGCGGACTTGTCCGTCTTGGATGATGGACCCGGTGTGGTCGAGCTCGCCTGCACGCGGGAAGAAATCGCCTCCCTCGCACGGGCGCTCGATGCGCTCCCGGCCCGTTGTCGTGAAGTCATGATTCTCCGCCAAATTGAAGGGGTGCCGCAGAAGGAAATCGCCCGCCGGCTCGGCTTGTCCGAACTGACGGTGCAGACGCATGTCGTGAACGGACTGCGCCGGCTCGAGGCGTTCATGCACCGCCATGCGCGGGAAAGGGGGCTGCGGTGAACCGCCACGCTTCAACGCTCGACGAGATCGACGCCGTCGCCTCGGAATGGGTGGCCCGGCGCGATGCGGGGCTCGCGCCGCACGAGCAGGCGGAATTCGATCGTTGGTGTGCCGCGAGCGTGCTGCATGCCGAGGCGGTGGCGCGATTTGAGCTCACCTGGGTGGCGCTCGGTCGTCCGCGGCGCACCGGCGGGCGCGGCGAGCTGCGGCGTGAACTCGGAGCGGTGGCGCGCCGGCGGCGCCTGCGCCGGGCGGCAGTCGTGGCGGTCGCCGTGGGCATGCTGGCGATGGGGGCGGCGTGGTGGCGTTCAGCGCCGCGCGGTGCGGAGGCCGGGCTTGAGGCGGCGGGCCGGACGATTGTGCACAAGGCCACCCGGGAGACCCTGCCCGATGGGTCCGTGATCGGGCGCGCGGCCGGCGCGGAGTTCACGGTCGATTTTTCCGGCGCGGCGCGGCGCGTGACGCTGCAGCGCGGCGAGGTGCATTTTTCGGTGATGCAGGATGCGACCCGGCCCTTCGTCGTGGTGGCCGGCGGCGTGGAAGTGCGGGCGGTCGGCACGGCGTTTTCCGTGCAGCTCGGCCGTGCGCAGGTCGAAGTGCTGGTGACCGAGGGCAGGGTGGCGGTGGAGCAGGGTTCGGGAACCGCAGGGCCGGCCGACGCTGGATCAGCGACTGCCGCGGCCGCGCAACCGCTCATTTCCCTCCATCCTCCCTCCCGCCAGCCCATCTTCCTCGACGCCGGCAACAGTCTCGTCATCGAGGTTGCCCTCCAGCCGGTCGCGGCGGCGAAACCGAAGGTGCAGACCATCGCGCCGGCGCAGATCGCGGAGCGGCTGGCCTGGCTCAATCCCCGCGTCGAGTTCTCCGGCGCCCCCTTGTCCGAAGTGGTCGCCGTGCTCAATCGCTACAATGCGACGAAATTTTCGCTCGGCGACGCCGCCCTGGCCGGCGTGCCCCTGAGCGGGCTCTTTCGCGCCGACGATCCCGAGACCTTCACACGCCTGCTCGAGACCGGCTTCGGCATCAACAGCGAGCGGCGCGGCGACGAGATTATCCTGCGCAAGGTGCGGTGAGGTGAGGGGGCGCCCGACGCGACTTTGCGTTCGATCGGCGGAGCGGCGTCTGAGGTGGGGCCGAGAAACACGCGAAGAGGCGAAAATTCTCCTCCGATGGACTACCTGATTCTTCCGGCTGGTTCGTCCCGAAGAAGGACCCGCGCACTCCGCGCTTCGGTCTGCCACCACCGCACCATGTTGAACCTTCGACTGCCCCCCGCCCGCCGCCGACTCGCCGTGTCGGTTTTCGCCCTGCTCATCGCCGCGCTGCCGATCTCGTCCGCGGTTGCGGCCGACACCTCGGCTGCCCGCAAGACCTACGACCTGCCCGCCGGCTCCGCGGACCAGGCCCTTCGCCTCTTCTCCGAGCAGTCGGGCATCCAAGTGATCTTTCCCTCCGAGGTCGTGCGCAACGTCCGCGCCAACGCCGTGCAGGGCACGCTGACCTCCCGCGAGGCCCTCGAACGGATGTTGACCGGCACCGGCCTCGTGGCCGTGCCTGATGCCAAGACGGGCGCGCTGACCGTGCGCAAGGAGACCGCTGCACCAAAAAACGTCCCAAGCCCGGTGGCGGACAGCGCTAGCGCCGCCGGGCCGGTCGTGAAGCTGGAGGCGGTCGAGGTCACCGGTTCGCGCCTGCGTCTGAATTCCGGCGAGCGGCCGGTCCAGCCGGTGCTGACCTTCACCAACGAGGATATCGAGCGCCTTGGCGCCAACGATCTCGGACAGCTCTTTCAATACATTCCCGCCGTCTCCAGCTTCAACACCGGCCTCGGCACCGACCTCGTCGGCGGCACAATCGGCTCGGGCCTGGGCACCGGCCAGACGCAGTCGCGCACCACCGCCCAGCTCCGCGGCGGCACCGAGGGCGCCACGCTCCTGCTCGTTGACGGCAAGCGCGTCCCGATGACCGGCATCCGCAACATCGGCGGCAACGCCTACGACCTCGGCGGCATCCCGCTCTCCGCCATCGAGCGCGTCGAGGTGCTCCTCGACGGCGCCAGCGCGATCTACGGCGCCGATGCGATCAACGGCGTCATCAACGTCATCCTCAAGAAGCGCTACGCCGGCACCGAGGTGAAGCTTACCTACGACAATACCTTCGACCGCGACGCCGCGGTGAAGACCGCCAGCCTCACCCACGGCTTCGCCAAGGGCAAATGGTCCGGCCTCCTCACGCTGTCCGGCTCGATGAACAACATCATGCTGCTCACCGACCGCTACCTCACGCGGTCCTATGATCGCACCCTCTACGGCGGCATCACCAACCAGTCGCAGCCCACGCTCTACGTCGAGGGCACCGGCAGCCTCAACGTCGCCGCCGGCAACCTTCCCGGCACGACCACCCCGCGCGTCGCGATTCCCGCCGGCGCCGACGGCACCAGCCTCACCGTCGCGCAATACCTCGCCGCTCCCGCCCCCATCGGCGGCATCACGCCCGGCCGCTACAGCGGCACCAGCTACACGCGCGACCGGAGCGCCATGCTCCGCCTCACCTACGATTTCAACGAGCGCCTCTCGCTCAGCGCGACCGCGCGCATGGGCCGGAAAAATTTCCACGACAACGGCCAGTGGCGCTCTGTCCAGAACGTGACCATCCCCGCCGGCTACGCGGGCAATCCGTTCGGCGTGCCCGTGCGCCTGAGCAAGACCTACTACGACCTGCCTCCGATCGTGGCGGGCAGCAAGACCGCCAACGATGAGCTTTCGGTCACGGCCTCCGGCAAGCTCCCGCGCGAGTGGCGCTACCAGGCCAGCGTGAGCTACATGCGGGGCGACAACTTCATGATCACCCCCAACCTCCCCGGCGCGGGCGGCCAGATCGGCACCACGACGGCGCCGGTGGCCCAGTTCACCACCAAGCTCAACGCGCTCATCGCGGCCGGCCGCGCGCCCATCCTGATTTACGACAGCAACACCCGCGCGCCCCACGCGCCCGGCGCGCTCGACGACTTTTGGGTCACCACCACCCAGACCCGGCTCAACGACCGCGTGCAAACCTGGACCTATTCCGCGCAGGCCGACGGCAAGGTCGTCACGCTGCCGGCCGGCGACGTGAAAACCGTGGTCGGCGCCGAGCGCCGCGAGGAATATGTCAGCTTCCCCGGCAATATCGTGGGCGGCCAGGTCTGGGCCCGGGCGCCGCAGCGCAACGTCAACTCGTTCTTCGCCGAGGCGCGCCTGCCGGTCTTCGCCGCGAAACAGCAGCTGCCGCTCCTCCACCAAGTCGATCTCACCGCTGCGGTGCGCACCGAGGACTACTCGGACTTTGGCCACGCCACCAAGCCCCGCTATGGCATCGGCTGGCGGCCCGTTAAGCCCGTGCTGCTCCGCGGCTCCTACGGCGAGGGGTTCATGGCCCCGCCGCGCTCCCGCACCAACGAGCAAAACGCCACCATCACGCTCTCCGCCGCCACCATCGCCATCCTCTACGCCGGCCAGGTTGACCTTTCCCGCGGCAATGCCCCCATCGTCGGAACGCTCGATCAGCTCAGCGGTGGCAACCCCAACCTCCAGCCCCAGCTCTCGAAGAACGTCACCTACGGCGCGGTCGTCGACCTCCCGTGGGTCAAGGGGCTCTCGCTCTCGTTCGACTACTACGACTACAAGTTCACCCGCGCCTTCGGCTCGGTTTCCAGCCTGATGGACCGCCAGCTGTTCGTGCCCGAGAGCATCTTCCGCGGCCCCAAACTCGCCACCGATCCCGCCAGCTGGCTCGGCCCGATCATCGGCTACGACGGCCGCATCATCAACATCTCCAGTTCCAGCAGCACCGGCTACAGTCTCGGCGTCCGCTACAACCGCTCGACTCGGTGGGGCAGCTTCACCTTCTCCTCCATGGGCGAGAAGTCCCTGGGCCGCGAAGAGCGGGTGCTGCCGAACTCGCTCCCGACGGCCACGGTCAACAAGCGCTTCGTCCCGATGCGCGTGACCACCTTGGGCGCCTGGAGCCTCGACGCGTGGGAGGCCGGCTTCACCAATGTTTACGGGGGCGAATTCTGGGTGAACACCAACAACGCCGCGATCTATCCCTCGCGCTACACCGACTCGGTGATGCGCTGGGACGCCCATGGCGGCTACGACTTCGGTCGCCGTACCGGTTTCGGCGCCAAGGGGGAGACCTGGTGGCGGCGGGCGCTGCACGACACCAAGCTGCGGGTGAACGTCATCAACGTGTTTGACACCGAGCCGCCGCTCAACGTCAACGGCACCTTCAGCTCGAGTGTCATCGACCCGCGCCTCCGCCGCTACGTGATCGATCTGACCCGACGGTTCTGAAGACCAAGCCAACCCTCTGAGAATTGTCGGAGCGACCTTGCGCGCGACCTCCCGCTTGCTCGTGCCCGCGCCAGCGCGGTCGCGAGCAAGCTCGCTCCCACCACCTACAAGAATCCATCGCATGAAATCCCTCCTCTGTTTCGTTCTCGCGACGGCCATCGCTGCGGCCGCGAACCCATTCACCGAACTCCAGTCCCCCTTCGAGCCCGCGCCCGAGATCCTCGCGGCGCCGGACGCCGACACCGCGTGGAAGCCGCTGCCGGCGATGAACAGCATGGACGGCCTCATGGCCGCCGTCGCCGGCAAGAAGACGATGGAGGAACGCATGACCGCGATGCGCCACCACCTCGTCAAGACCCTGCGCTTTGGCACGGCCTTCTGCCAAAAGTACCCCGACGATCCGCGCCGCTGGCGCGCCGTGCAGATGATGGTCTCCGCCGTCAGCGATCTCGTCAACGAGGACGGCACGCCCAAGCAGGCCCTCGAGGGCGTCACTTGGGATGCCGCCACCATGGTGGCCTGGCGCAAGCAGATCGCCGCGCTCGCAGCGGCCGCGGAAAACGCGCCGGACGCCCCGCCCGAGGTGAAGCTGCGCGCCGAAGCGATGCAGCCCAATGGCCTGCAGGCGCGGTCCAGCGCCCTGCAAAAGGCCCTGAAGGCGAAGGAGCCCGCCGACTTCACCGGGTTCCGGGCGGAACTCCTGCGACTTGCGGCCAAATATCCGACGGTCGAGATGCCCGGGCAGTATGTCGGCATCTACTTTACCCTTCGCGTCCAGGCTGGCGCCACCAAGGCCGAGCGGATCACGGAGGCCAACGAGTTCGCCGCGAGCCCGAGCGAGCACGTGCGGATGGCGGCCAAGGCCCAGCTCGACAAACTTACGGCCACCGACAAGCCCCTCGACATCGCCTTCACCGCCGTCGACGGCCGCAAGGTCAACCTTAAGGACTACCGCGGCAAGGTCGTGTTGGTGGACTTCTGGGCCACCTGGTGCGGCCCCTGCATCCGGGAGATTCCCACTATCAAAAAGGTCTACGCCGCGTATCGGGAAAGAGGATTCGAGATTATCGGCGTTTCGCTGGAGAACGGCCGCCTCGCGCCGGACGACACGCCCGAGCAGACCGCGGCGAAACTGGAAAAGGCGAAGCAGGTGCTCACCGACTTCACGGCGAAGAACGACATGCCCTGGCCGCAGCAGTTCGACGGCAAGTACTGGAAGAACGACATCTCGACCCGCTTCGGCATCGCCTCGATCCCCGCGATGTTCCTGATCGATCAACAAGGCAAACTTGTCACCACCGAGGCGAGGGGCGAGAAGCTCGAGGCCGAGGTGAAGCGATTGCTGAAACTCTGAGCGGAGTCCCCGCGGTCTGCCGGAGGCCAGCGCGCTGGCGCGCGCCCTGCGAATGAGCTTTCCCGCAACGGGGAACGCGCCCAGCGTTGGGATCGCCTCGCGCCACGTTGGACGACGCCCCGGCGTCGCATTCACTCCCAAAAACCATGTCGCTTCTCTCGTTCCGCTTCCGGATCCGCGCCACCCTTGCGATTATGTGCGGTATGGCTTTGGCCGCACCCGCCGCTTCCGTGCGGCTCGAAAGCACGGCGCCAGCGGCCAAGAATGCGGCCGCGGGTGCCGTGCGCGGCACCCTGGGCTGGGGCGACGGCCGCCCCGCGGCCGGCGTGTTGGTCGTCGTGAGCGAAACCGGCCAGGCGGTGAAAACGGACAAGTATGGGGAGTACTATTTCGGGGATTTGAAAGCCGGCACCTATCTCCTCATCGCCACGGCGGAGGGCTATCAGCCGCTCCATATCGCGGACGTGTCGGTGCGCCCCGGCGAGGATCTGATGCTCACCGGGCAGATCATGCGCAAGGCGACCGATGTCACCAAGCTCGCGCCCAACGTCGTCCGCGCCGATACCGCCACGATGCTCGATCCCTACGAGGTCGCGAGCAATCGACTGCAGCCCTACCAGAGCGCCAACGTCGACCTGCCGCGGACGATAAACGACGCGCAGCCGTATCTGATCTTCGAGCGCCGCGCGATCGAGCAATCCGGCGCCACCAGCGTGGAGGCGTTTCTGCGCCAGCGCCTGACCATGGACTCCACCGAGTCGCCGAACAATTTCGGCCCCAACAACAGCAATTTCAGCTCCTTCAACCTGCGCGGCCTGGGCACCGATCACACCCTGGTGCTCATCGATGGGCGCCGGCCCGCGGACTACGCCATTCTCACGGCCAGCTATCAGGCGGACATCAACGGCGTGCCGCTTGCCGCCATCGATCGGATCGAGGTGCTGCCGTCCTCCGCTTCCGGTATCTACGGGGCGAGCGCGATCGGCGGCGTGATCAACGTCGTGCTCCGTCGCAACTACGCCGGGGTGCAGCTCACCACCTCCTACAACAACACCTTTTCGAAGGATGCGCCCGTGCGTACGGCCAACTTCGCCGCTGGCATGTCGCTGGAAGGCGGCAGGACGCAGCTCATGGTCACCGGCAGTTATTCCGACACCCAGGTGCCGTTGGTGCAGGACCGCGATTTCGTGGCGCGCGGCAACGCGCTGATCCGGCAAAACTCGCCGGCGACGTTTCTGCCGCCCAATTCGCAGCCGCTCGGGGCCACTCCAAACATCCGCAGCAATGCCAACACACCGCTCTTCGGCCCCGGCACGCCCGCCTTCACCACGGTGCCCGTCGGTTTCGCCGGCGGCGACCGCGCCGCCACGCTCGCCGCCCTGCAAAGCAAGGCCGGCACCTATAACTACGATCTCGCGCCCACGCACCAGAGCGGCGGCGCCTACTACATGGTCGGTTCACCCAGCACGGTGACCGCCCAGCAGGTGAAGCTCTCGCGGCAATTCCGGCCCTGGCTCGAAGCGTTCGTGGAGTACCGCCGCAGCACGAATTACAATGTCAACGCCGATCAGACCGCGTTCTCCGGCACGGGCAATTTCTCGATCGCCGCCACCGCTCCCACGAATCCCTTCGGCCAGGTCGTGCGGCTCTCGATCCCCTCCGATCCGCCGGGTGCCGTCAGTGAATTTGCCATCAAGGTCGCGAGCCTCCGCGCGCTCGCCGGCGTGATCGTCAGCCTGCCCCGCGACTGGCGGGTGCATGCCGATTTCACGTGGAACAACAGTCGCACGAGCCAATCGCAGGTGGCGCTGAACACGACGCCGATGAACAACGACTTCAACAACGGCGTCCTGAATCCGTTTCGCGACACCGTCGCGTATCCGCTGGATCTCACGCCCTACCTGGGGCGGATCACCGTCGGCACGAAAAACACGCTCGAGGAATACGCCTTCCGCACCGCCGGCCCGCTCTGGTCGTTGCCCGCCGGTCCGATCAGGCTCGCGGCCACCGGCAGCTATCGGAAGGAGTACCTTCCGACCTACGTCCTCAACTACGTCTACAACACACCGCCCAACAACTTCATCAAGATCGCCTCCCGGAGCCGCAGCACCGACGCCCTCTACGCCGAAGTCTGGGTGCCGTTCGCGGGGGCGAAGAAGAACTGGCCGTTACTGCGCCAGCTCGACTTCCAGGTGGCGGGGCGCCAGGAGCGGTTCAAGGTCGCCTCTGCCGTCGCGCTCTTCACGGGCACCGGCGAAATTCCCCGCTCCCGCTCCCGTTATTCCGCCTCCACGCCGACCTACGGCCTGCGCTACCGGCCGTTCCAGGAGGTGCTGCTGCGCGGAGCCTACGCCGTGGCCTTTCGCCCTCCCTCCTACAACCAGTCGGCGCCGTCGCTCTTGACGGCGACCTCGACCCGCATCACCGACCCCAAGCGCGGCAACGCCTCCACCACCGTCGCCTCCCAGGGCGGCACCAACCCCGACATCAAGCCCGAGTGGGCTTATGATCGGAGCGTCGGCCTCGTTTGGGAACCGAGGAAGCTGGCGGGCCTGCGGGTGTCCGTGGACTACTCGAAGATCAAGAAGAGGGACAACATCGCGACGCTGAACCCGCAGAACGTGATCAACTTCGAGGATTTTCTGCCCGGCCGCGTGGTGCGCGACCAGCCGGCCGCCGGCGATCCGTTTCCCGTTGGTCCCATCACCTCGGTCGACGCCCGGAGCATGAACCTCAACCGGGCGGTGACCGAGAGCTTCGATGCCTCGATCAACTACAGCCACCGCACGCGGGCCTGGGGCCTCTGGAATTTCTGGAGCCAGGCGACGTCGTGGCAGCACTACCAGGTGCAGGCGACCTTCAACGCCCCGCTGGTCGAGTACATCGGCACGCCGGGCTATGTGAAATTCAAAGCCAGCGCCGGCCTGAGCTGGGACTACAACCAATGGACTCTCGGCTGGTCGGTGCGCTACATCGACTCCACGCTCCAACGCATCGCCTACCTGGCGCCGCAGGGCTCCGATCACATCCCGAGCCAGCACTACCACGACGTGTTTGTCGCCCGCCGCTTCCCGCAGGCCACGACCCCCAATGCCGCCTGGTGGCGGCGCGCCCTCAGCCGCTCCGAACTGCAGGTGGGCGTGCAAAACGTGCTCAACACGACCCCTCCGTTCGACGCCTTCTACAGCCCCAATTATCTGATCAGCCGCTACGGCGATCCGCGGCTCGCCACGTACACGCTCACCGTGCGCAAGAATTTCTGAGGGGAGGGCGGCGCGGACAGTGAGAGGGAGGTGCCCGGATTGGGTCGACCGTGTGCTGGTTTCTCTCTCCCGCCCGGTGATTGTCTCTCGGCATTCCTCGGCGAAACGCGTGTCACGCCCGACCCCTCTCCAATTCCTCCGTTCACCCGTTTCGGGGGAAAGTGCTATTTGGTGCCCGAGGGGGGACTCGAACCCCCACGCTGTTAGGCACAGGCTTCTGAGACCTGCGTGTCTACCAATTCCACCACCCGGGCAACGAGCGGAGGGGCAAAAGACACAGCGCCCGCTCCCGGCGCAAGGAAATTGATTTTGCCGTCGCCGAACGGCTTCCTGGTTCCGGCGGGATTCGAGATAGTCGGGGTCAAGGCGGACCGCTTCGCTAAAATGTGCGATGGCCTTCTCCCTCCGACCCGCGAGGAGCTGCAATCCCCCAAGATTGTGATGGGCCCGGGCAAAACCGGGCTGCAGTCGCACCGCCGCCTCGCGCCCGGCGAAAAGATCCCCCGGCGACGCTCAATTTATCCGGCCGCTTGCGCCCCGGGGCTTTTCAACAGAATCGAGAGCCAATCCGCGACCCCTTCGGTGCGGTTCCTTTGGCTCGGCATGGTGCTGGTCCGCGGATCCCTCGCGTTCGGGCGCGGAAAAAGTCGTGCCGTGCGTTGCGGGAAGACTGATTGGGCCAGAACCCTGCCGACCGCCCTGCGGATCGATCGACCGGCGGATTATCCGGCGATTCGGCGGGTGAGGCGAGCTACTTCGCTGGGTCGAAGTATTTTTTCACGATCCACCCGGGCTGCCATTGGTCGGTTTTCCGTTCTTTGCCGGTGAGATCGATCTGCGGCGGCGGGGTGCTGCCTTCGTTGAGCACGAGGGTGTCGCCGACCTTTTGCTGCCAGGTCTTCATCGCGGCGGTGAGGCGGGCGATGTGCGCGGCGTGGGCGGGGTCGTCGTAGACCGAGCGCATTTCGTCGGGATCGGTTTGCAGGTCGAAGAGCTGGCTGAAGCCGAGCTTGGGGTAGCGGACGAGTTTCCAGCGTTCGTCGCGCACGGCGCGTTGCACCTGGATGTAGGGGAGGAAGACGGTGTCGCGGATCTGCTTTTTCGAGCCGTCCCACAGCGGGCGCAGGCTCTCGCCGAAAATGCCGGCGGGCGCGGGCACGCCGGTGAGTTCGCAGAGCGTCGGGAAAATATCGAGGAGGTAGGTGAAGGCCTCGGTGGACTTGCCCTTGGGGATGCCGGGGCCGGAGAGGATGAACGGCGTACGCATTGAGTGTTCGAAGATGCTTTGCTTGCCGAGCAAGCCGTGGCTGCCGAGGGCGAGGCCGTTGTCGGCGGCGTAGACGACGATCGTGTTGTCGGACAGGCCGCGGCGCTTGAGCGTCGCGAGCAGGTGGCCGATGCGGGCGTCCAGGTGCTCGATCATCGCGTAGTATTCGGCGAGTTGGTCGCGGATCATGGCCTCGGTGCGGGGCCAGGCGCCGAGGTTTTCGTCGCGACCGCCGCTCATCGCGCCGTTGTCGAAGGGGAGCTGCGGCTGGAAGTTTTTCGGGAGTGGCGGGCGGGAGGTGTAGTTGGCGGGAAAGCCCGGCGGCGGCTGGCGCGGGTCATGCGGGGCCGTCAGGGCGATGTAACAGAAAAACGGTTTCGCGCCCGCGGCGGTGTCGTGGCGCTCGAGGAAGCGGATCGCGGCGTCGACGAAGAGATCGGTGGAGAATTTTTCGCCGGTGCGGGGGCCGATCATTTTTCCGTCGGGGCTGCGGTCGTGGATCGGCACTTTTTCGTGATCGGACATGCCGCCAAACATCACGGCCTCACCCTGCTGGAAGGAGCGGAGCCACGAGGGCTGGCCGTTGTGCCACTTGCCAGTGCCAAAGGTGGTGTAGCCGTTTTCGCCGAGCAGTTCGCCCATGAGTTTCTCGCCGGCGAGCGTCTGCGTGTTCATCGCGAACCACGTCTTGCCGGTATGCAGCATGGCGCGGCTGGGCACGCAGACGGCGCCGCTGTTGCCGCCCATGACGTAGTTGCGGCGGAAACTCACGCCGGCGCGCGCGAGGCCGTCGATAACGGGGGTCTTGATGTGCGGGTTGCCGTGGGCGGCGATGGTGTCGGCGCGCTGGTCGTCGGCGAAGAGGAAGAGGATGTTTTTCCGCGTCTCGGCCGTCGCGGGCGATGACGCGGCAAGGGTGACGGCGGCGAGCAGGAGCAGGGCGGTGAATTGTTTCATACAGGGATCAGGGTCGCCGGGTCACCGCTGCGTTTCAACCACATCATCGCGGTCAAGGATGGTTTTCAGGCGGGCGTGGATGGGGTGCAGTGCGGCCGTCATCTGCGCGGTCGCCAGCGGATTTCTTTCGAGCGAGTCGTGCTCGACGTCGAAAAACCGGCCATCCGGGTGGAGTTTGGAGCGCAGGGTGCGGGCGTATTTTTTGGCCTTCGCCGTGGTGCCGAACAGCGCGGCCAGCAGCAACACCCGCCCCACTACACCCCGCAGATGGAAACGGGTGTTCACGCTCAGCAGCTGTAGCCCCCGCCGAGCGCGATGATGCGGCCTGCCAATGCAGGACAAGGGCGTGGAGACGCCGGGCTTATTCTGCGACGAGGCGCGCTGGGTTACGGTCGGCGGGTGGCGATTGCCGCGATGGTTGCCGGCGAGCGGCACTCCGGAGGTTTTGACTGCTACGGGAATTCGGAGGCGATGACGGCCCGGCGCGGCGGGGGAAAATCAGTTCTTGGCCTTCTGCTTCGCCTTTCGGGCGGGCGCTTCGGATGGCGGCGTGAGGCCATCTTGCGGCTGGTTCCAGAGGCGCCACGGATCGTCGAGGCGGCGCATTTCGGCGAGGAGCAACGCCTCCAGCTCGGCGAGTTTCGCGGCGTGGCGCGGATCGGCGGCGAGGTTGCGCTGGTGGGCGGCGGGCTTGGCGCCGGTGAGCGACACGAGCGCGGGAACGTGGTGCTGCTCGAGGAATTCGTGCGGATTCTCCCGGAGGTTGAAGAGCTGCGTTTCGCGCACGCTGCCCTCCAGCACGTCGAACTTCACGAGTTTCCAGTCGCCCTGTTTGACGCTGCGCATGCCGGGCTTGGTGCCGCCGTTGTAAACGCCGTAGAGCGTGTCGCGCACGGCGGGTTTTTTGCCTTCGAGCACGGGCCGGAGGCTCAGGCCTTCGTTGCTCGCGGGGGCGGCGATGCCGGCGAAGTCGCAGAGCGTGGCGAGCACATCGCTCAGGTAGGCGTTACCCTCGGCGCGCGTGCCGGGTTTGATGCCGGGCCCCTTGGCGAGGAAGGGGACGCGCCACGTGTGCTGGTAGAGATTTTGTTTCCCTTGCAGACCGTGGCGACCGATGGCCATGCCGTGGTCGGCCGTGTAGAAGATGTAGGTATGGTCGAGTTCGCCCGTGGCCTCGAGCTTGGCGAGGACGCGCCCGATCTGGACGTCGATCGCTTCGGAGCAGGCCAATTGGCGGCCGATCTCGTTGCGGATCGTGCGCTCGTCGCGCCGCTCCCAGACGCCGCTCACGGCCACTTCGTCGCGCAGATCGGGATGGCCGTGCGCAAACGGATGGGCCGGCAGATAGTTTTCGGGCAACGCCGGTTGCTTCGTGTGCGCGGGCGGAGGTGCGGTGCGGTCGGTGTGGTTGGTCGCGCCGTATCGCGCGAGCAGTTCGGGTTTGCCGTCGCGGGTGTCGTGGGGATGGGAGAAGCCAAAATAGATCAGAAAGGGATCGCGATTCCGCGTGGCCTCGCGGTTTTGGAGATATGCGAGGACCTGTTCGCCGTGCCAGGCGCTGCCGGTTTCGTCGGTGCCGCCGCGTTTGGTGGCGTCCTTGCGCACCGTGAAGAGCTGGTTGGCCGCCTCGTAGCTGTTGCCCAGCTTGCAGGTGCGCATGGTGGCGTAGCCGGCGCGATTGAAGACGGCGGGGATGGTGTTCTGCTCGAGATTGGGCGGGCAGAGCGCGCGTGCGCCCGGACCGATCGGCAGGTGCCAGACGCTGCGCCCGCTCATGATCATGTGCCGCGACGGCGTGCAGACTGCGCCGCTGAACGAGCCCATGTGATACGCGCCGTCGAGCACCATGCCCTGTGCGGCGAGGCGATCGAGATGCGGCGAGTGCAGCGGGGATTTCGGATTGTAGGCCTTCAGGTCGAACGGCGACTGATCGTCGACGAGGATGAACAGGATGTTGGGCCGGCGTGGCCCGGCGGCGGCGGCGGCGGAGAGGGGGAGAAGGAGGGAAAGAGAGACGAGGAAAAGGGAGCGGATGGGGAGCATGAGAGGAAGACGGGGGAGCGGAGGGGTGTGGACGAGAGTGGGGCGCGTGCTCAAGGTCGACAACCGTCGCAGCCGCTGGTAGAACCATTCCACGTTTGCAGACGTCGTGATCGGTGGCGTGTCGGGATTGCGCCCGTGGGCGGACGATACCCTCGAAGGGTGGCCGTTGTTATCCCAACGCGGCAACCGCATCCAGCTCATGCGACCGGCGGTACTCGCGCGGCGAGCAACCACAGGCCCGGCGAAACGCATCGTTAAACCGACTGATCGAGAGAAAGCCGGACTGAAAGGCGATCTCGGTGACCGTCTGCTCCGCGGTGGCGAGCAGGCGTTGGGCGTGGGAAATCCGGTGTTGGGTCAGGTAGCTAATCAAGGTCGTGCCGAACGATTTTTGAAACAGGTTCATCGCGTAGTTGGGGTGCAGCTTCACCGCCGCTCCGATTTGCTCGACCGTAAGCCTTTGCGTGTAGTTTTGCGCAATGAAGCAGGCCATCTGTTCGACCTTGTTCAGGCCCACGTCAGAGATCGTTGTGAGGCGTTCCCGCCGGCGGCGCGAGTTCGGCCGGCTCGGGATGTTGAGCGCCAGTCGGATCAGGCGGGCCTGCATCTCCAACAGCACGGGGCGCTCGAGTTCCGGGGCTTTCTTCTGCAAATCGTCCTCCCAGTGCATCAGGAGCTGCGTGTCCGAATCCGCCCGCGCGTCGGTCGGCTCGCTCACGAGGCGTCCCTGCAGCATCGGCTGCACAAAATTTTCCGGCAGCCGCCACTGGAGGAAACACTGCAGCGGAATCGTCGCGACGTAGTAGGCGGGCTCGTCTCCAAAAGCGATGACCTGGTGCGGAATCGCCGCCCAGAACACGCTCAGTTTTCCCGCCTCCACAACCGTCTTTGCGCCGCCGAGCAGATACGTGACCGTGCCGGATTCGAGGAAGTTGAGCTCCACTTCGTTGTGGTGATCCGGCCGCCGCATCGGCGAGGGCCGCCAGTGCACGCACGTCAGGCCATAGGGCGCAAAGTCGGGGCGGTTCGGATCGAAGGAGACCGGGGGATTTTTTTGGGACACGAAAACCACCTTAGAATGCAGGGATTAAAATCCAGAAACGCGGAAGACTGCCAGCAAAAACATGTGCTACGGTGCGGATGGCGTCTCAGCCATCCGTCGCGGTCACCACGACCCGGCGGCACTCCCCAACCCTTATGATCATGCACGTCCTCCTGAATATTCGTAACCGAATGAGATCCTCCCTGCTCACCGGTCTGTCGGCCTTCGTCGCGGCCGCGGCAATTCTCTCGCTTTCGCCCCATGCCGGGTTTGGACAGACTTCCGGCACCGGCATCATCGTCGGCTCCGTGTCGAACGAATCGACCCGGAAGGTTTTGGAGCGGGCCACCGTGACGGTCGCGGGCACGAACCTGTCGGCGCTCACCGCGGCCGACGGCAGTTTCCGCCTCGTGGGCGTGCCCGCCGGAGCGCACACGCTGCAGATTGGCTACGCCGGCCTCGCCGGTTCGGTCATGAAGTTCATCTCGATTCTGTTTCTCGGCGCGCTGGGATTGATGGTTCGCGGCGTAGAGGCGTCGACCGCAGCTGTGCCCGCGGCGATCGTCCGCAGCGAATTCGTCAACGACCGTGCGTCGTATCCGGAGTGTCGTGCATCGACTGTCGTCGAGCTGGCGCCGGGCCGGCTCGCGGCGGCGTGGTTCGGAGGCAGGAAGGTACGGAATCCGGATGTCGGCGTCTGGTTCGCGCGCCAGGAAGCCGGACGCTGGCGCACGGCCGTCGAGGTGGCCAACGGCGTGCCGGCGTCCGGCCCGCGAATGCCGACCTGGAATCCCGCCGTGATTCAGACGGCCGACGGCCGGGTGCACGTGACGTCCACGTGGAACTGGAAGATGATCAAACCGGTGGTGCTGGACCCGGCGAATTTGGAGGCAAGAAATTAGATTTCCCTCCGGGGGACGGTAGCGCCACACTGCCGGTTCCCATGAAGAAAGACGCCATCCTCGCCAAGATTAAGGCAGAGAAAGTCATCTCGCTGATCCGGGCCGATTCGCCGGACGGCCTGCTCGATTGCGCCCGGGCGCTCGCCGCAGGCGGCCTCACGAGCATCGAGCTCACGATGACGACGCCCGGGGCCATCCGCCTGCTGGAAAAGGCCACGGCGGAACTTCCCGATTTTCTCTTCGGCCTCGGCACGGTGCTCGACGCCGAGACCGCCCGCATCGGCATCCTCGCGGGGGCGAAGTTCATCGTCACGCCAGCCCTCCGGCCCGACGTCATCACGCTCTGCCGGCGCTACAGCGTGCCGGTTTTCTGCGGCGCATTTACGCCCACGGAGATCGTCAATGCGTGGGAAGCCGGTGCGGATGCGGCGAAGGTTTTTCCCGCCGAATTTTTCGGCCCGGGCTACATCAAGTCCGTGAAAGGGCCGCTGCCGCACGTCGAGATGGTGCCGACGGGCGGAGTGAACGAAAACAACGTCGGCGAATTTCTCAAAGCGGGCGCGTTTGCCACCGCCGCCGGGAGTTCCCTGGTCGAGGCCAAGGCGTTCAAGGAAAAGAACTGGGCGGCGATCACCGCGAAGGCGAAGGCCTTCGTCGCGGCCGTGGCCGCCGCGAAGTAACGGCTGCCCGCATTGGCGTTCCGTGTCATGGCCCGCCCGCCCGCCTGCGTGGTGTTCGTGGCCCGCACGCATGGCGTCGTGGGGCTGGTGATCGGCGTTTCAATTCTCCTGTTGCATGCCTTGACCCGCAATCTCCGGGGCATCGAGTTTGGCGCGCCGACGTATTGTTCAACCGGGGGTTTGGCGGCGTTTTACCTGCTAACGGCCGGGCTGGTCTGGCAGGGCGCGCCGTTCGGGCGGCTGTGCGCCCGGCTCTGCGCGTTGCTCTATTTGCCGCGGCCGGACTTCGGTTCCCGCGTTTGGCACGCGATGGATTCCGTGGAATTCCAGGCGCACTTCAAGCGCGGCTCGAGGGCTCGTTGAGGAATTTCGCGATGTCGGGCAGTTCCTTGAGCCGCCGGCCGCCGGTGTTCCGGGCAAAGTAGGGATCCTCCTCGGGCTGGGCCTCGATTTCCTCGTGGCCGTCGCCGGATTCCTCCTGCTCGTCGATCTCCTCGCCCTCGGCGTTGGTGAAGATCCAATCCTGCTCCTCGTCGAAATAATGCGACATCCGGCGCGGCTGGGGCTCGAGGACGAGCGCGGGATTTTTCAGGCGGCCGCCCTTCACGTATTCAAAAATGCAGGGGAAGTACTGTTTCTTGAAGTGCAGGAGGAAATCGCTGAGCCACTTGTTGGCGACGCCCTCGCGGCGGTTGAGCAGCACGATGTCGGAAAAATGGATGCACGCCTCGAACCAGGCGAGCAGGGGAGGGTGTTGCGCCGCGAACTGGACGTTGACCACGCACAGCACGTGCGCGAGCTGCCCGCCCTGCGCCTCGAGCCACGGCTTGAACACCTCGATCTGATCCACGGCATTGCGGGCGCCGTCCGTCACGAAAAACACCCGCGTGGCGCCGGCTGGCAGCTTTCCGCTGATCGCGCCGTCCAGCCACTCCCAGTGGCTCACCCGCGGCAACGTGGCGTCGAGCGCGTGTGCCACCCCGCCCGCCGGCAACATCACCGCCGGGACCTCGGATTCGTCGAGCCCGCCCTCGATCAAATCGGCCACGATTTCGCGGCGACCGGAGCCGGCGGCCCCGAGGATCAGGTAGACGAACGGTTTTTCAGTGGGAGTCACGGGGCCCAACGAAAACGAAAACCAGCCGGGGGACAAAAGATTTTGTATCTTTCCGAGTCCCGATTCTTGCCGCCGGCCTGGTTCCTTCGCTCGGCCACATCGGCGCGGGCGGTCGTTTCGATCAAACCCGCTCCGACTTGTTCGGCATCCTGCTCTCGATAATCTCTTTCCAACCAATCCATTTGGCAGGAAAATAAAGAACCTCCCACAGATTCAGAAAGGCCACAGATGCTGAGGCAGAAGGTCGACCATCTGCGGTCTTTCTGAATCTGCGGGAGGCTTCGTCCGGAGATTTCGCAGCGCGGCTCAGGGCCGCAACCAGCCTGCGGCGGGCAAGCGAAACTTGAACTCCAAGCCATGCCTCCCGCTGCTTTTTCCGATCTCCGTGCCCTCTGTGTCTCCGTGGTTCAATTCCAATTGCCGAATTAAGGTTGATACGAGCAGCTGAATTCGGCGGCAATCCGCCGATCAGAACTTGAAAATCAGATTCTGCGCGGCGTGCCGCATCCAGTGGTCGACCAGCACGAGGGCCGTCATCGCCTCGACGATGGGCACGGCGCGGGGAACCACACACGCGTCGTGGCGCCCCCGGCCGATCAATTCGGTCGCGGCGCCGTGCACATCGACGGTGGCCTGGGGCTGCAAAATCGTCGCGGTCGGTTTGAAGGCGACGCGAAACACGATTTCCTCGCCGTTGCTGATGCCGCCCTGCGAGCCGCCGCTGCGATTGGTGCGGGTGCGCACCCGACCATCGCGCGACTCGAAGGCGTCGTTGTGGGCGCTGCCGAGCAGGCGGGCGCCCGCGAAGCCGCTGCCGATCTCGAAGCCCTTGGTGGCGGGAAGGGAAAGCATGGCCTTGGCGAGGTCGGCCTCCAGACGGTCGAAAACGGGTTCACCCAGCCCGGCCGGCAGGCCGCGCACGCGGCATTCGATGACGCCGCCCACGGAGTCGCCCTGGCTGCGCACGGCCTTGATCCGCTCGATCATTTTCTCCGCGCTGGCCGGATGCGGGCAGCGTACGGCGGTGGCCTCGACTTCGGCCAGGGTGGGAAAGGTCTCCAGCTCCTCCGCCGGAACAGCGATGTCGTGCACCTGGGTGAGATAGGCGCGGATTTCCACTCCCCCGCCCAGGGTGAGAATCTTCCGGGCAATCGCCCCGGCGGCCACCCGGCCCACGGTCTCGCGCGCCGAACTGCGCCCGCCGCCGCGGTGATCGCGCAGCCCGAACTTCGCTTGATAGGTGAAATCGGCATGCGAAGGGCGGAACTTGTCCCGCATCTCATCGTAAGCGCCCGGCCTCTGGTCGGCATTGCGCACGAGGAGGGAGATCGGTGTGCCGGTGGTCCGCCCTTCGAACACGCCCGAGAGGATTTCCACGCGATCCTCCTCTTTTCGCGGCGTGACGATGTCGCTCTGCCCCGGCCGGCGGCGGTCGAGCTCGACCTGGATATCCGCGCCTTCGAGCGGTAGCCGTGGCGGGCAGCCGTCGACCACCGCGCCGACGGCCGGGCCATGGCTCTCGCCCCAGGTGGTGACGGTGAAGAGTTTTCCGAACGTGTTCGGCATAGGTTTTGCCGAGCAAAAACCTTATTCGTATTTTGCGAAGCAAAATACGCCGGCAACTTTTTCGACATTTTGCCGTCCCAGTACTTCGCACAAGACCGTTTACAATGAACGGGCTTTGGCTTCTACTCTTCGCCCTTGCGCGTCCGTCCGCCTTTCCAATTTGCCGCCTTCCGCATGATTTTCCGTCCTGCCCACTTTTCGATCGTCCTCATCTCGTTGACCGTGGGGCTGCAGTCATTTGCCCAAAATCCCCCGACCACACCGGCCGGAGCGGCCAGCCCGCCGGCGCCCGGTCGCCCGGAAGAGGAGATGGTGCAGCTCATGTTGCCTGATGCGGACATCGATACCGTGCTCACGGCGCTGGAGATGTACACCGGCCGCATCATCCTACGGCCGCAGCAGCTTACGACCGCCACGTATAATCTAAAGATCAAGAAGCCGATTCCAAAATCGGAGGCCATTCTTGCCATCGAGACCGTGCTGGCGCTCAACGGCGTGGGTGTGTCACCGCTGGGCGAGAAATTTCTCAAGGTCATCAACCTCCAGATGGTCCGGCAAGAGGCTCCCGAGATGATCGCCGGTTCGGCCTTCGACCAACCGGCGACAGGAAAAGCGGCGACGAAACTATTCCAGCTCGAATTCGCGCGCGCCCAGGAGGTCGCACCGCTGTTGGGCGGCATGTTGAACGCGCTCTACGGCGGCCCCATCATGCTGCAGACGGCCAACGCCCTGCTCATCACGGACAGCGTGAGCAACCTGCAGCGGGTCGAACTCCTCCTGCAGCAGGTTGACCGGCCGTCCATCGCCGGGTTGAAGACGAAATTTTACCAATTGAAGGGAGGCTCCAAGGCGAGCGACCTCGTGAACAAGCTTCGCGGCATCCTCACCGGCACTCTCGTGCAGCAGTTGGGCACCGCCACGTCGTACAGCGCCGACGATCGCACCAACCAGATCATTCTCGTCACCGATCCCCGGCAGTACGCGTTCTTCGATGATTTGATCGATCGCCTCGACCGAACGGCGGACCCGAATACCCGCAACGACGTCGTGTACCTCAAGCATGCCAAGGCCGTCGATGTGGTGAACGTGCTGAGCAAGATCATCTCCGGTCAAACGACCGCGCTGCAGCGCCAGGGCTCCGGCTCGGTCAAGCCCGGCCAGGTGGCGCCCCTGCCGATGCCCGGCGCTCCGGTGCAGCCGGGCGTACCCACGGTGGTCTCCGCCAACAGCGCCGCCTCCGACGGTTCCAACGAATTCAGTTCGCTCCTGACCGTCGTCAACGACGACCGCAGCAACTCGGTGGTCATGTTTGGCACGGCCGACGATATGCGGCTCGTCCGGCAGCTGATCGAGAAGCTCGACATCACGCTCGCGCAGGTGCGCATCGAGGTCGTCATCGCCGAGGTCACGCTCGACGATCAACATGCTTCCGGCATCAGCGCGCTGGGCCTCAAACTCGATGGCGACAAACTCATCGGGTTCTCCGGCTCAACCGTCGGCGCGGGCGCGACGGCGGGCACGGTGACGCGACCGGGCGGCACGGCCACCATCACCGGGCGATGGGATTTGGCGGCGGATCTGGCCATCAGCACCACGCCGCGCACGCGCAACAACGCCATCACGACCGTGCCCACGATCGTCACGAGCCACGGCAAGCAGGCCAAGTTCTTCAACGGCGAGACCCGCCCGGTTGTAACTGGCACGATCCAATCCGCCGCCGGCGTCAGTACCGGGCTCGCGTCGAGCTCGACCGTCACCCAACAGCAAATCGGCACGACGTTGACGGTGACGCCCTTCATCGGGATCGATGGCTCGGTGCAGCTCGACATGGTGCAGGCGGTCGAGGACGTCGTTGGCGAGGTGCTCGTGGACCAAAACAAGCAGTACATCATCGGAAAAAGGGAATCGACCAACTACGTTTCGGCGAAATCGGGCGACATCATCGTGATCAGCGGTTTTCGGAAGGACTCAAGTTTGAAGAGCTCCAGCCGGCTCGGCCCGATTCCCTTCCTCGGCGATCTGTTGGGGTCGCGGTCGCGGGGCCGGACGGTCTCGGAGCTGATTTTTTTCCTGCGCCCGACCGTGCTCACCAATTCGCCCGTCATCGACAACGCGGATGCGCTCAAGCGGATCGAGCGGTGGCCGTCGCGGGATGAGATCAAGCGCGAGCTCGACCCGAATTACGTGGCGCCGCCGAAAACGGTGTTGGAAAAGCTCCTCCCGAAGTGACCGCGCCCAGCCCGCGAACGCTCCGTGCCGTCGTCATCGAGGACGATGGGGTTTTTCGGCAATTGCTGGTCTTGGCGCTTGGCAAGTTGCCGAACCTGCAGGTCGTGGGTCAATTCGAGCAAGGCACGCCGGGCCTCGAATTCTGCCGGCGGGAAAGACCCGATCTCGTCATCATCGATCTGTTGCTGCCGGATATCAGCGGCATGGAGATTGTGCGCGAAGTCCGGCACTCCATGCCGGAAACGAAGATTCTCGTGATCACGGGCAGCGCCGAGGACCGGCTGCCGGCCAACCTGCTCGCGCTGGGCGTGAGCGGCTATGTGGACAAGTCCGAGTCGATCGATTTGATCGTGCGGGCGGTGCAGTCGGTGTCGAGTGGGGGCCTGTTGTTCGCGTCCCGAGTGCAAGGCGCGACGCTGACCCCGCTGGAAACGCTGCCGGCCCCGCTCGCCGGGCTGATCACCGAGGAGCAACGTCAGGCCGTCAGCGAAGCGCCGCGCGAAAAGCGGCTCGAGACTCTGGCGCTCGCGCTCGCCCGCCCCGAAGGCGAGGTGCTGGTGAAACTCGCCGCCGCCGCCGGGCTCGATGTGGCCAGCAACCTCGAAACCGATCCGGAGGCGCGGGGGCTGCTCCCGCCGCGGCTCGTCCATGAGTTTCAGATTATTCCGATTAAGTTTGGTCTGGCGGGCAGCGCGCCGCCGCACCCGGTGCCGCTGGCGGCGCAGCCGTTGCACATTGCGACAGCCTGGCTGCCCGACGCAACCATGGCCGACTGGCTGCGCACGTTTTCGCCGCGCCCGCTCGTCTGGCACCTCGCGGTGCCGGAGCGCATTCACCAGCTGATCATCGAAAATTTTGGCGTGGGCTCCGGCTCGCTGGATGACAGTGACGACAGCTACGTCGCCCCCGAGGCGCAAAAGGAGGCGGAGGAGGTCGTCGATGAGGATGCCGCCGTCGTGCGCTTCGTGACCGATGTCATTTCGCAGGCGATCGAGGATCAGGCGACGGACATCCATTTCGAGCCGCAGGAGGGCCAGTTGCGGATCCGCTATCGCGTCGACGGCCTGCTCGTGCCCGTGCCGGTGCCGGAGAACCTGCTGCGCTTCCAGGATGCGATCATCTCGCGGCTGAAAATCATGGCGCGGATGAATATTTCGGAAAAGCGCCTGCCCCAGGATGGTCGGATCAACTTCAAGGCGGGCGGGGTGACGCTGGACATCCGTGTCTCCACGGTCCCGACGATTTACGCCGAGTCGATTTCGCTGCGCCTCCTCAATCAAAAGAAAGAGGCGTACTCGATGGACCGGCTCGGGATGAGCGCGGCGGAACAGGCCCAGATCACCCACATTCTCGATTATCCGCACGGCATCGTGCTGGTCACGGGACCGACGGGCTCGGGCAAGAGCACCTCGCTCAACGCGTTTCTGCGGAAGATCAATTCGACGGATCTGCGCATCATCACCATCGAGGATCCGATCGAATACGAGGTGCCCGGGGTGAACCAGATGCAGGTGCGTCCCGAGATCGGTCTCACGTTTGCGGACGCGCTCCGGCACGTCCTGCGCCAGGATCCCGACGTGATC
>SXSC01000243.1 GCA_005792355.1 Opitutaceae bacterium | reverse complement strand
GGACAGCGTGCCGGCGGTCTGTTTCAGCCGCTCCTTGAGCCGGGGGAAAATCGTAAACACGTAGTCGCGGTTCCGGGCGTTGAGCGCGGCGTCGTTTTGCAGGTAGGCGCCCATCGCGAGGCTCTCCTCGACGGTGAGGTTGGAGAAGATCATCCGCCCCTCCGGCACGTGGCACAGCCCGCGGGCGACGATCTGGTGTGGCGGCAGTGCGGTGATGTCTTCGCCCGCGAAGGAGATTTTCCCGGCTTTGGCCCGGAGGAGACCCGAGACGGTGCGGAGCGTCGTGGTCTAGCCCGCGCCGTTGCCGCCGATGAGCGTGACGATCGCGCCGCGCTCGATCTCGAACGAGATGCCGGTGAGCGCCGCAATGGCACCGTAGGAAACGTGGAGATCGGAAACCGTGAGCATTTTGGATTTTCGATTTTGGATTTCTGATTTCGAACCCGCCGGTCTGCGCCCGTCGCAAATCAAAAATCGAAAATGTCGTCAGTGATGGGACAGCGAGGTTTGGTGGTCTTCGCCGAGATAGGCTTCGATCACCTTGGGGTCGGCCTGGATGGCCGCCGGGTCGCCCTCGGCGATCTTCACGCCGTAGTCGAGGACGGCGATTCGCTGGCAGCAGCTCATCACGACCTTCATCGAGTGTTCGACGAGCAACACGGAAAGGCTGAACTGTTTTTGAATCTGCTGGATCAGGCGCACGAGTTCGACTTTCTCGGTCGGGTTCAAGCCGGCGGCGGGTTCGTCGAGCAGGAGGAGTTTGGGTTTGGTGGCAAGACAACGAACGATCTCGAGCCGTCGCTGCTCGCCGTAGGGCAGGCTCTTGGCGGGGGCATCGCGGAAGCGGCCGAGGTTGAAGATCTCGAGCAGTTCCTCGACCCGGCGCGCGACGGCCGCCTCTTCGCGGCGAAACGCCCCGAGGCGGATGAGCGTGTGCACGGGACTGGTCTCGCGGTGGAGATTGCAGGCGACGCGGACGTTGTCGAAGACCGAGAGCGAACCGAAGAGGCGGATGTTCTGAAACGTGCGGGCGATGCCGAGTTCGACGATTTCGTTGACCCGGAGTCCGCGGACATCGCGGCCGGCGAAGGAGATGGTGCCGTCGGTCGGCGGGTAGACGCCGGTGATGAGGTTGAAGACGGTGGTCTTGCCGGCGCCTTTGGGCCCGATGAGCCCGCAGAGCTCCCCGTCGTTGACGGCAAAGTTGACCGCGTTGACGGCGGTTAGGCCGCCGAAGCGGATGGTGGCCTGATCGAGCTGGAGGAGGGCAGGCATGGGGTCAGCGGCGGTGGCGGGGTTCAAGGGCGCAGGAGTTGGCCCGCCACGAACTCGCCGGAGCGGCGACGGTGGATTTTAAAGCGACGACAAAAAGGTCAGTGTCGGCGACGTGAAAAAAGACTGAATAGGGATAAACAGATAGCCGGCGTTTTCGAAAGCTATCACCCCAACGGGTCTGGGCGGTTGGAGCCTGCCGGATCCAGTCGATCGCAATGTAGAATTCGCGCGCGAAGTCGTCGCCCAAACCGGGTTTCTGGTGATCATACCACTGGCGTGCCGCCGCTGGATCTGAGCGGACGTGCGGAGTGAGCGTGAGAACCAAGCTCACTTGTCGCCGAACGATGCTTTAAATCGTTCCAAGGTCATCCACTGATCCGGATGATCTTTGGCTTCCTGCAAACGCCGCTCCAACTTGGCTTCGAGATTTGGGTCGTCCTCATGGAGAATTCCTGGAGGTGGTTCAGAATCCTCAACGTCCGCCCAAAGCCGCTCGATGAGTCGGAGCTTTTCTTCGACGGTGAGTTTTGCGATTTCTATTTCGAGTAAGGCGGTCATCCGGGCAACGGTACGGTGGGGGACGATGTTTTCAAGACTTCGCCTTCCCAAACCTGAAGTTAAAATTAAACAGCCCCTGCGGTCGCACGAGCATCAGCACGATGAGGAGCAACGAGTAGATGATCATCCGGTACTCGGCGACGGGGCGCAGCAACTCGGGGAGGAGCGTGAGCAGGACCGCGGCGAGGATGACGCCGAGGGTGTTGCCCATGCCGCCGAGGATGACCATGACGACGATTTCGATGCTCTTCTCGAAACCGAAGCCGGTCGGCGTGATGGTGAGCTTGAAGTGACCGTAAAGTCCCCCGGCGATGCCGGCGAAAAACGCGCCGATGACGAAAGCGACGATCTTATAGTGGGTGGTGTTAAGCCCGACGGCCTCGCTGGCGATCTCGTCATCGTGCGTCGCGAGGAAACCGCGGCCATAGGTGGAGTGGACCAGGCAGGTGACGACGAATACAGCGGCGGCGACAAAGGCGAGCACCCAGAAAATGGTGGTGTAGGCGGGGATGCCGTTGAGTCCGAGTGCGCCGCCGAGTTTTTCCACATTCTGGAAAATCACGCGGATGATCTCGCCGAATCCGAGCGTCACGAGGGCGAGATAGTCGCCCTTGAGTCGCAACGACGGCACGCCCACGAGCAGGCCCGCCAGCGCGGCGCAGAGTCCGCCGGCCGACAGCGCGGCGACGAAGAGCAAACCCTGGCGCAGCACGGTGCCGCCTTCGGCTCCGAGAAATTGCGGTGCGACGAAGAGGCTGATCGCGGCGGAAAAATAGGCGCCCACCGCCATGAAGCCCGCGTGGCCAAGGGAGAACTGGCCCGTGTAGCCGTTCACGAGGTTGAGTGAAACGGCGAGGATGATGTTGATCCCGATCCCGATTACGACGTCGAGATGGTAGGGATCGATGCGGTCCGAGAAATGGGAGATGCCGGCCGCGACGAGCAGGGCGGTGAGGAGATAGAGGTGGGGCTTCGGCACGGGCGAGAGTGGAGATCCGGGATTTTTAACCGCGGATGGACTCGGATGGACACGGCGCGAGACGACGCGCGCGCATTTTCATTCGTGTCGGTTCGGGTCCATTCGTGGTTGAACCGAACTTGGACTGATCCGTGTTCATCCGTGGAATCCGTGGTTCAAGGTCATCAGACTTTCTCCACGGTGAATTTCCCCAGCAACCCGGCCGGCCGGAAGAGCAAAATGATGATCAAAATCGCGAACGCGATCGCGTCCTTGTAGGTCGACCACTGGCTGCCGTTCACGAAGGTTTCGACCGTGCCGAGGAGGAGGCCACCGAGCGCGGCCCCGGGGATGTTGCCGATGCCACCGAGGACGGCGGCGACGAAAGCCTTGAGGCCGGGCATCACGCCCATGAGCGGATCGATGGACGGGTAGTTGAGCGCGTAGAGAATGCCGCCGGCGCCGGCGAGGGCGGAGCCGAGTCCGAAGGTGAACGAGATCACGACATCGTTGTTCACGCCGACGAGCTGGGCGGCCTTGGGATTGATCGAGACCGCGCGCATCGCGGTGCCGATTTTGGTGCGATAGACGATGAACTGCAGTCCGAGCATCAGCAGGACCGCGACGACAATCACGATGAGCTGGTTGGTGGAGATGACCAGACCCCCGAGCTGAAAATTCATCACCGGAAACACGGCGGGAAAAGTGCGCGGGGCGGCCCCGAAAAACAGCTGGCCGCTGTACTCGAGGAGCAGCGAGACGCCGATGGCGGTGATCAGGACGTTCAGCGTCGCCCCGCCGCGCAGGGGCCGATAGGCCAGCCGTTCGATCGTCATGCCGAGCAACGCGCAGCCGATCATCGCGGCGACGAGGACGACCAGCCCGCCCAAGATCGTGCCCTCCGGGATGATCTTCCCCATGTAGTAGCCGATGTAGGCGCCCACCATGAACACGTCGGAATGCGCGAAATTGATGAAACGCAGCACCCCATAAACCATGGTATAGCCAAGCGCGATGAGGGCGTAGATGGCGCCGAGGGAGAGGCCGTTCAGGAGCTGTTGGAGGAATTCGGACAGCGGAGTTCAGAGTTGAGGGTTGAGAGTTGAGAGTTCGGAAAAAGACTCAATCCCCGAGCGAGCGGCGGAGACCGCTGAGCATCCGGCTGATTTCCTCGGCGTCTGCGTAGAGCTGGGTGTATTCGGCCGGAGTAAGGAAGCATTCGTTGCGGGCGATGGTGGCCTGCGTGACAACTTCGTAGAGGGAGCCGGTGGCATAGCCGAGGAACCGGGCGAAATCGGCGGGGGGACGAGCCGAACCTTCGGCAATGTTCGAAGAGATCGAGTTGGCGGCGCGGCGAATTTGGTTCGTGAGGCCGAACTGCTCCTCTTTCGGAAATGTCTTGGTCACGCGGTAAACGTGGCCCGCATAGACGATGGATTTCTGCCAGACTTCAAGTTTCTCAAAATTAAACATCGACGTGTTTGAAGACTCTCAACTCTCAGCACTCAACTCTCAACTTGCACCACCTTCACGGCGTGACCGCTTCGAAGAACTGGGAGCGGCCGTTCTTCACGGTGAGCATCACCGCAGCCTTGGCGCTGTTCCGCTTCTCGTCGATGGTGGTGCGGCCGGTGACCCCGGGAAAGTCCTTCGTCGCGGCGATGGCGTCGCGGAGCGGACCGCCCTGCGTGGAGCCGGCGCGCGTCAGGGCGGCGGCGATGAGATACATCGCATCGTAGCCGAGCGCCGACACGGCCTCGGGCACCTCTTGGTTCCAACGGGTCCGGAATTTCTGGACGAAGGCCCGGACCTCCGGGGCGTCGTTTTCGGCGGAGAAATAGGTGGAGTAGTAGGTGCCTTCGACGGCTTTGCCGCCGAGCGCGATCAGCTGCGGAGCTTCCCAGCCGTCGCCGCCGATGAACGGAACGTCGATCCCGAGCGCGCGGGCCTGCAGGCAGATGAGCGCGGCCTCGGTGTAAAAGCCGGTGACCGCGACGACGTCGGGCTTGGTGGGGCGGAGGGCGGTGAGCTGGGCGCGAAAATCCTTTTCGCCCTCGTTGTATTTTTGCTCGCCGACAATCTCGCCACCGCGGGCGGCGAAGTCCTCGCGCAGGACGGCGGAGAGACCGACGCTGTAGGGGGAGTTGACCGCGGTGAGAAGCGCGAGGCGCTTCGCCTTGAGAGAGGTGTGCGCAAACTTGGCGAGCACCGCGCCCTGGAACGGATCGATGAAGCAGATGCGGAAGATATAGTCGCCGACCTCGGTGACGCGCGGATTGGTCGACGAGATTGCCATCATCGGGATCTTCGCGTTCTGGCAGACAGGCGCGGCTTCGAGGGAGTTGGCGGAGGCATTGGCGCCGATCACCGCGACGACCTTGTCGCGGGAGATGAGCTTCTTCACCGCGGTGGCGGACTCGCCCTGTTTCGACTGGATGTCCTCGACGAGGTAGGCGAGGGGGCGGCCGAGGACGCGCAGACGGTCGACCGCTTCCGCGGCCGCATCGCCGAGCTGG
>SXSC01000242.1 GCA_005792355.1 Opitutaceae bacterium | reverse complement strand
GCTAGTGTGCCGACCGCAAAGTAGCGTGACAAGTAGCGGCGAGCGCCAGCGAGTGGAGCGCGCCGGTGGTCCACTCGCTGGCGCTCGCAGCTACACGTCACGAAAGTTATTGGTCGCGCGGCTAGCCCGGATTTTTCCCCACGCGGCAACCGCAACCGAAGGAATCGAACCGCTGGTCACCGCGGCCACTGAGGCCCGGCAGGCGGGCACCGAGCATTCCAGCGAAAATGACCGCCCGCTTTTCTGCCCTGCGGCCTCTCTTTTCGGGTGTTCGCCGCCGCTGGAAATCTACCCGGCGCTCGCGTTTGACCGGCTCTTCAAAGACGAGGTCCAGCGCGGCGATCGGAGCGTGCTCGACGCCGTGCTCGAGGACGCCACGGGCCTGCGCCGCCGCCTCAGCACCTCCGACCAGCGCAAGCTCGACGAATATCTCGACTCGGTGCGCGACGTGGAGACCCGCATCGCCAACGCGGGCATCACTTCGCGACCGGCGGGCCGATCGCCACCACTTCCTCGCGCGTACGGTAGAAAAGCGTCCCATCGGCCAGGGCCGGCGTGGCCATGCAGATTTCTCCCATGGGATTGATCGTCGCGAGGGAGAACTTCCGTTCCGCCGGCACCACATAGATGTCGCCCATTTCACTGGCGAAGTAGACGTGGCGGCCGTCCGACACGGGCGAGGCGCTGAAGCCCTGCGTGCCACCCTTTAGACGCTCGCTGTAATGAATGCTTCCCGTGTGGGCGTCGAAGCAGGTCACCACGCCCGTTTCATGACAGGCGAAGAGCAGGTCGCCGACGACGATGGGAGTCTGGATGTAGCTCCCCTGGCGTGGATGCACCCACGCGATCGCGGCGTTGGTTTCTCCGATCTCGGGGGGCGTGATGTCCCCGGCGGCGCCAGGCCGGATGGCGCGCACGGGGCGATGGCTGCCGTGAGCGCTGGTAAAATAGATCAGGCCGTGTCCGAAGACTGGCGTGGGGATGGGATTGTCGCCTCCGCCGCTGAGGCGCCACCGTTCGTTCCCGGTGTCGAGATCATAGCCGCCGATGTGACGAAACCCATTGACGATGATCTGGCGCCGGCCGTCACCCGTCTCGAGCGCCGGCGTGGACCAGGTCCCCACTTCCTTCCGGCTCATGCGCCACACCTCACGGCCATCTTCGACGCGAAAGGCCGCGAGGAACTGCCCGCTTACGACGTCGCATTGCACGACGACCAATCCGTCGTGGAGGATCGGGGAACTGGCGAAGCCCCACTGCAGGGCCGGCGGGTTGTAGAGTTTTCCGGCGTCCATCGGGCCGAGGTCCTGGCGCCAGCGGAGTGCACCCGACCGATCAAAACAGAAAAGCCCTTCCGAGCCGAAGATGGCCACGATGTTCGTGCCGTCGGTGGCGGGGGTCGAGTTGCACTGGCTGGCCTTGGTGTGGCGCTGGAGCTTCGGCATGCCTTCGTGGGCCAGCTTATCCCAAACGATCTTCCCGGTCTGCCGATCCAGCGCGATCAGCCGCCATTGATGGGAAACTTTTTCGTCCGCCGATGCTCCGGCGCCATAGAGGCCGATCTTGAGTTCGGCTTTTCCGGGCTGCACGGCCGTCGCGACATAGATCCGGTCGCCCCAGATGATGGGAGAGGAGTGCGCGAGGCCGGGAATGGGGGTGCGCCAGCGAACGTTTTCGCCGGTCGGGACGTTCCACTTGATGGGCAGGGCCGCGGTGTCGTCCACCCCGCTGGCCCGGGGTCCGCGGAACTGCGGCCAGTTCGCCGCCGTGGCTTCGAGCGCCAGCAACGCGGAAAGAAGAAACCAGGCCGTCGGAGGGAGGTGGTGCATGGGGGATTGCTCAGAACCGGTATCAGCGCGTGGTCGATTGTCGATTCTCCTTCGCTCGGGTTCACGGGGCGTGCCGGCGGCCCGGCGAACGACGCGAAACGACAGTTAGACAACCATTGAATCTTTCCTTCTGCTGGCACCATGAACCTCTCCGTTCGTTTCACTGCGGCGGTCCTCGCCCTCACGGCCGCCTCTGTCGTCGCCCAAACCGCCACCCCTGCCCCCAAGCCCCAGCCCATCCAGACCGGCACCGTCGCGCCCGCGCTCCAAGTCAGCGAATGGGTGCAGGGCAAACCAATCACCGCGTTCGAGCCGGGCAAAGTCTACCTGGTCGAGTTCTGGGCCGTGTGGTGCGGGCCCTGCATCGGAAACATTCCGCACCTCAATGCCCTTCAGAAAAAATACGCGAAGGACGGGTTGGTGGTCGTCGGCTTCACCAGTCCCGATCGGTTTCCCGGCAAACCGCAAGCGCCGGAGCGCAACTCGATCGAACTGGTGCGCAGCTTCGTGGCGAAGCGCGGCGACGGCATGGACTACACCGTCGCCTACGATCTCGCCGGGCGCGAAACATTTCAAAGCTACTTCAACGCGCCCGAGGCCGGCATCCCGGGAGCCTTCATCGTCGGTCGCGACGGCAAGATCGTGATCAGCGGGCATCCGTACTACTTCGAGGAGATCCTCGCCGACGTGATGGCCGATCGCTGGGACCCGGTGCAGGGACCGGAGCGATTCGCGGAACTGAAACAGCTGATGCGCGCGCCCGAGGCGGCAAAAGACTACGCCGGCTTCAAGGCGGCACGAGCGGCGCTGGCGGCGCGCTCGACCGTCTATTTTGATCGCACTCTCTACACCGAACTGCTCCGCGGCCTCAAAGAAAACGACGCCGAGGTCGTCCGGAGGGTCGGCGAGCGGATGATTAAAAACGTGCTCGCCGGCGAGAGCAGCGACGTGGGCTACACGCTCAGCCAGATGGTCCGCCGCGATCCGATAAAGTCGCAGGCCAAGCCCTATCTCGATCTGGCCGGTCGCATGAGCGAGGCCTACATCACTGCGACCAAGGGCCAGGATTCGTCGCCGCTGAGCCTGCGCGCCGAGTGGTTCGTGTGCGTGGGTGATTTGAAATCGGCGGTGGAATTTCAGCGCCGCGCCGTCGCGGTGGAATTCGAAGGCCGCCGCGGCCCGTTGCAAGCGCGGTTGGTCGAACTCGAGAAACTGGCGGCGAGCAATGCCCATTGATCGGCTGCTTCCCGCCACGTCTCGAGTCATGACTCACCCCTGCCGACGAGAAAACTCGCCACTTTGATCAGTGCCCGGGGAGGCCGGCGCAGTCCCGCAAGCGGCGTTACGTTCCGGCGGCGTTAGTTCGATGGGGACCTGTCGATAATCGCTACATCGGTTGCGGAGTCCGTCTGGTTTCCCGCCCTTCGCCACGAGCTTGAATCGATTATCGACATGACCCCGTTGTGGCCCGCCCCCTCCGTCCAAACCCCAGCGCGGTGACGAAGTCGAAGCGGCGATCCGGTCGGGCGCCGGGCGACTCACGTAGAGCGCGGGCGGGGCCTTCCGGCGTTGAGCGGCTTTCCATTCCTGGGCGAGGAGCTGCCGCTCGATCACACTCGTGGTGGCGGCGAGGAGCGTGCCGCGCTTTTGTTTTTCGAAGGCGTCGTCGATGCCGTTGGCGTTGGCATCTTCGTAGAGCGGGTTTTCGTCGGCCATCACGAGGCCCCTCAGCCAAGCGCCTTCGCTGCCGGCGCGGAGGAGGAACTGGCGTTGGTCCTTTTTCGCCGCGATCATCGGCAGGTTGTCCGCGAGAAGCCGGCTGCCGGAATAGAGGTCCCAGGTGTTCGTGGCTGGATCGAGGCGGATGG
>SXSC01000241.1 GCA_005792355.1 Opitutaceae bacterium | reverse complement strand
CGCTGGCGTTCGCCGCCCGAGAGCTGGGCCGGCAGATGGGTCGTTCGCTCCGTCAGCCCCACCCGCGCCAACAAGTCCTTCGCCCGCGCCCGCTCGACCGCGCCCGGGCGCCGCACCATGCGCGCCGCCATCAGCACATTCTGCAGCGCGTCAAGTTCCGGGATCAGGTAGAAGGCTTGAAATACCATCCCGAGAAAAAGCGCGCGGCGCTCCGGCCCCGGAACCTCCCCCGCCCAATGGATCGTGCCACCATCCGGCACATCGAGCCCGGAGAGCAAATTGAGCAACGTCGATTTCCCGGAGCCCGATTCGCCGCGAATCGACACGCTCTCACCGGCCGCCACCTCGAGCGCGACCTGCCGCAGCACCTCAATCCGGCGGTCGCCGCTCAGGTAGGATTTCGCGAGACCGCGGGCGCTGAGCACGACATCATTCACTGCGCAACGCCTCCACGGGTTTGAGCCGCGCCGCCCGCCACGCCGGCAACAGACCGGCCAGCGTCGAGATCACGATGGCCGCCGCCACTGTGATCAGCAAATCGCCCGGCAGCGTATGCGACGGCAGATCGGTGAACTGGTAAAACTGTTTGAGCGTGTCCTGCCGCTGCAACAGCCGCGCGATGCCGTGCACAAGTTCATTGCGCACCGCGAGCACGCCCGACCCCAGCCCCACGCCAATCGCCGTGCCGGAGACGCCGATGATGAACGCCTGCGCGCAAAAACACAGCGCCACGTCGCGCCGGCTCGCCCCCAGGGCGCCCAGCAGGCCAATCTCCCGTGTCTTGCGCACGACCGAGATCAGCAGCGAGCTCATCACCGAGAACGCCGCAATCACCACGATGAACATCAACAGGAAAAAGTTGATCGTCTTCTCCAGGTTGAGCACCCACAGGAAACTCTCCCACTTCTGCGTCCACGGCAGCGCCGTCGCGCCGGCGGGCAGCACGCCCTGCAGCCTTGCGACACCCTCCAGCTCCGACACCCCCGCCTGCAGGCGCACGTTGATGCCATGCACGCTCCGCCCGAGCCCGTACAGCTCCTGCGCCGCCCGCAAGGTTCCGAAGATCAGGCTGCTATCGAGATGCTGGTGGCCAATCTCAAAGAGACCGGCGACGCGGAACTGCCGCGGCAGAAACACCTCGTCGCTCTTCAGTTTCTCGAACAGCAGCGGGGAGTAGATTTCGATCCGATCGCCCAGCCGCGCGCCGAGCTGCTGCGCGACCTCCCAGCTCAAAATCACCGAGTCGTCGTCAAGATCGGCGAGCGTGCCGGAGCGGATGAACCGTCCGAGGCTGGCCACGCTCTCCACGGTGGTGACATCGATCCCCCGGAGCAGCGGAAACGCCGGCCGCCCGCTCGCGATCACGCCAACCGGGCCTTCGACATAGGGCGTCGCCCCGGCCACGACCGCCGCCGCGCGAATCGCCGTCAGCAGCCCGGCCGCGTCGTCGATCAATCCGCGCGTCTTCACCTGCACCTCCCCCTCCGTCTGCACGATCATCTTCCGCAGTTCGTAACCGAACCCGCCCATCACGCTCGTCACAATCACCAGCACCGCCACCCCGAGCGCCACGCCCATCACCGAAATCGCCGTGAAGAACGGAAACCGCCGCCCCGACGGGAAGAGCTGTTTCAGGGCGAGATAAAGAAACCAAGGCATGGCTGGATTGCCGTTTTTTGATTTTCGCTTGCCGATCTGGTTTCCGATCTTCGTCAGGCCAATCGCCAATCGGCAATTGGCAATCGCGTCAGCCTCCCGGCCGCAGCAGGGGAAACAGAATCACATCCCGGATGCTCTCCGCCCCCGTCAGCAAGATGCAGAGGCGATCGATGCCCACGCCCATCCCGCCGGCGGGTGGCATGCCGTGCTCCAGCGCGAGCAGAAAGTCGTGATCGATGTTCTGTTTCTCCTCGCCGGCCTGCGCCTCAAACATCTGGCGCTGCACATCCGGGTCGTTCTGCTCCGAGTACGCCGGCGCCACCTCCATGCCACCGATGATCAATTCAAACACGTCGATCGTCGTCGGGTCGGCCATCGTGATCTTGGCCAGCGGGCAAAGCTCCTTTGGCAGGTGGGTCACAAAGGTCGGTTGGATCAGGGTCGGCTCGATCTTCTTCGAAAAGATTTCGTTGGTGATTTCAAACTCCTCCCAGGCCGGGTTCACCCCGAGGCCGAGTTTCTCCGCGCCGGCGATCTTCTCCGCCTTGCTGCGGTGGAACCACTCCGCGTCCCCCGTAACCTCCCGGATCAGATCCTTGTAGCGCACTTCCCGCCACTCGCCGCCAAAGTCGATGTCCTGCCCGCTCGCCGCGTGCTTGATGGTCAGCGCGCCGCCCGCCGGTCGAATCACATCGCGCACCAGCGACGTCAGCAGGTCGCGGATGAGCGTCATCATGCCGCGGTAGTCGGAATAGGCTTCGTAGACCTCGAGCATCGTGAACTCGGGGTTGTGCTTCCGCGACACGCCTTCGTTCCGAAAAATCCGGCCGATCTCGAACACGCGGTCGAAGCCGCCCACCAGCATGCGTTTTAACCGCAGCTCCGTCGCGATGCGCAGCACAAAATCCGCGCCGAGTGCGTTGTGATGCGTCCGGAACGGTCGCGCCGCCGCGCCACCCGCGGTGGCTTCCAGCACCGGCGTCTCCAGTTCGAGAAATTTCCGTTCCTCGAGAAACCGGCGCACGTGCGACACCAGCCGCGAGCGCAACATCAACCGCGCCCGCGACTCCGCGTTCACGATCACGTCGAGATAACGCTGCCGGTAGACCTGCTCCGGATCGCTCAGCCCGTGCCATTTCTCCGGCAGCGGCCGGAGCGCCTTGGCCACCAGCGTGCAACCGCCCACCCGGACGGTGACCTCGCCCGTCTTCGTCTTGAACAACGTGCCCGTCGCCCCGACGATGTCGCCGAGATCGAGCTGCTTGAAGGCGGCATAGGCCGCGTCGCCCACGACGTCCTTCTTCACGTAGAGCTGGATCTGCCCCTGCTGATCGAGCAGCTTGACGAACTGACTTTTGCCCATGTCGCGAATCGTGACGAGCCGGCCAGCCACCGCGACCGTGACGACATTGTCCTGGCCTTCGACGTAGGCCTGGAGGGCCTCGCCCGAAAAATGGGTCGGCGCCACGCTGGCCCGAAACGGGTCGAACCCCCCGGCGCGCATCTCGGCGAGTTTCTGCCGGCGGACGGCGTGTTGGTCGTGGGAGATGTCGGAATGAAGATCGCTCATGGGACGGAACCGGTCACCGTGGCGCGCGACCCCGCGCGGAGCAAACGGAAAGTCGGGCCGCCGAAAACCACCGACCCCGCCAACCGCGACACCTCGCGCTCCTCCATGACACGCCGAGCCTGACTTCACGTAATACGTGAAGAGATGACCGACAACCTTGCGAACCATCCACCGGGCTCAAGATTCGAATCACGGGTCTTTTCACGTATTACGTGAATATGCGACCGTCAGCCCTGCGGCCATTGCCGCCGGCTCAGATTCAGAATCAAGTTTCTCTTCACGTATTACGTGAAAATGTGATCGATGCCTCCATAAGGTGCGTTCAAGAGTGAGAAGTCCAAATTACTTTCCTCTTTTCACGTATTACGTGAAAAAATTTTCAACAAATCGGAGCCGGGACGCGGCCGCGTGGGGGCCGGTTTAGGCCGCGGGGCACGGAGGCGCGAACGCGCCCGGCCCGGCGGGCGGCGCTGAGCCCACGGTAGTGTCAAAGTCATCGGACGTGTGGTCTGGCGGTGGTGGTAGGCGCGGCTGAAAGCGGTTGAGCCGGTGCTTCGGCGTGGTGGAGCGCGGGTCGGCGGGCGCCACCAGCGGGTGCGCGGGCCCGTTTAGCCGCGGTGCGTT
>SXSC01000240.1 GCA_005792355.1 Opitutaceae bacterium | reverse complement strand
CTCGATGCCCTTCAAGGCTTCGAGGCCGACTTTGGCTTTGAACTCGGGATTATGCTGACGTCGTTTTTTGGACATGTGGATCGTTCTTTCTTGGGTTTGGACTTAACGATCCCTCCTGTCCAATTTTTGGGGTCCACCTCAGGACATGCCCTGGATGAGCCCCCTTTTTGGGAACAGGGAGATTGGGCCGGCTGGGCGACGGCCGCAGGGCCGCTAGGCCTCCGGTGGGATCGGCCGGAGCGGTGGCCCCGATCGGGCGCACCGCCGCTGTTGAACGGTCGCACGCGGCGCTGCGTGACTCCGGTTCCGCCGTGCATCAGATTCAGCCGCACTCGCCATTCCTCTGATACCTCGCCTACTCGTCATGCTCCGTTTGGTCCTGCTTTTTCAGTTTCTCGCCAGCGTCTTTGCCGCGGATTTCACCACCGCCGCCCGAGATCGTGTCGGCCGAGTGCAGACGGAGAACCAGCCGCGTGCCGATCTTGGCGATGGCACGTTCCGCAATCCAGTCCTCGCCGGCCATTACCACGATCCCAGCGTCGTCCGCGTCGGCGCCGACTACTACCTCACGCATTGCCCCGACCTTATCATCTGGCACAGCCGCGACCTCGTAAACTGGCGCCCGATCGGTCGCGTGAATCACAACCTCAAGGGCGACATCTGGGCGGCCGAACTGATCCACCACGGCGGACTCTTCTACCTCTATCTCCCCGTCCGCCTCGGTGGCGACGGCGTCACGCTCAAGTTTACCAACGTGGTCCTCACGGCAAAAAATCCCGCCGGGCCGTGGTCCGCTCCCGTCGACCTCAACTTGCCCGGCATCGATCCCGGCCACGTCGTGGGCGCCGATGGCACACGCTGGCTCTACGTCAATCAGGGCAGGGTCGTCCCGCTCACTCCCGATGGCCTCACCACCGCCGGCCCGCAGCGCAAAGTCTACGACGGCTGGCCAATCCCGGAGAATTGGATTGTCGAGTGCCATTGCCTGGAAAGCCCGAAGCTCTTCCGCCGCGGCGACTGGTTCTACATGGTTTCAGCACAGGGCGGCACCGTTGGCCCTTCCACGAGCCACATGGTCATCGTCGCCCGCAGCAAATCGCCCACCGGCCCGTGGGAAAACGATCCACGATCCCCTCTCCTGCGCACTGCCGCCCGCACCGAGCCATGGTGGTCGCAGGGCCACGGCACTCTGATCGACGCTCCCGACGGCTCGTGGTGGATGCTCTACCACGCGATCGAAAACGGCCGCCGCAATCTCGGCCGCGAGACGCTCCTCCTCCCCATCGAGTGGACTTCCGACGGCTGGCCGCGCGTCCCCGCCACCGCCCGCCCCGAATCGATCCTGCGCAAGCCCGCGGGCGATGCCGTCGCCCACGGCCTGCCGCTTTCCGACGACTTCAGTTTGCCAACCCTTGGCCTCCAATGGCGCGGCGCCGAAAACGTGGCGCACGCCGGCCGCGGCGAACTTATCCTCCGCGCCCGCGGCAACTCCGCGACCGACGCCTCCCGCGTCAGCCTCGCACCCGTCAACGCCAGCTTTGAAATCACCGTCGAGGTCGAACTCGCCGGCGCCACCGAAGCCGGTCTCGCCATCACCGGCCCCGCGGGCACCCACCCGCTCACCGCCGTCGCGATCCGCCCCGCCACGGCCACCTCCTACGTGCGCGGCCGCGGCGAGCGCGGCGAGATGCCCTTCGCCGCGAAGCGCGCGATCCTCCGCATCCGCAACGTCGATCAAGATGTCGCACTCTACGTCAGCCCCGACGGCGCCGCGTGGCAGAAATTTCCCTGGGGCTCCGAAGTGTCCGGCAACGGCGTCCTGCGAATCTCACTCTACGCATTCGGCTCCGGCGAAGCGCGTTTCCGCAATTTCAAATATCATGGCCTTTAGTTTCACCCGCTTCGCGTTGGCTCTCGCGGTCGCTGCCTCACTGCGGGCCGACCTCCACATCAACGACCTCATCGTCCACGACCCGCACATCCTCGCGGACGCCGCATCGAAGACCTACTACCTCTACGGCCAGTATTCGCCGAAGAAGGAGTGGCAGGCGAAACTCGTGCAGTCGCCGCACGGCCGCGCCGGCGTCATCGCCTACACGAGCCAAGACCTCGAACACTGGTCCGAACCGAAACTCGTCTTCGAAATCCCCGACGGCTTCTGGGCCGATGCCACCGATGCTCCGTGGGCGCCCGAGGTCCACGCATGGCGCGGCAAATACTATCTCTTCTGCACGTTCAACGACTGGAACACCAAACTCGACGACCGCCCCGGCCGCCCGCCCATCACCAAGCGCCAGACGCAAATCCTCGTCAGCGATTCGCCGCTCGGCCCGTTCCGGCCCTTCGCCAACGAGCCCACCTCGCCGCCCGGCACGATGGCGCTCGACGGCACGTTTTTCGTCGATGCTGACGGCGCTCCGTGGTTCATCTACGCCCACGAGTGGATCCAGATCACCGACGGCAGCTTCGAGGCAATCCGCGTCACGGCCGACTTGTCCAAGACGATCGGGGATCCGATCGTGCTCTTCCGCGCCGGCGCCGTCGACTGGACCAAACGCGAGATCCGCTACCGCAATGGCCCGCCCGTCCCGGGCATCGTGACCGACGGCGCCTCTCTCCACCGCATGAAGAGCGGCGTGCTCGCCTGTTTCTGGGCGAGTTGGAGCAAGGACCGTCAGTACGCCGAGAGCATCGCCTACTCGGACAACGGGAAACTCGAGGGCCCGTGGCGCCACGAGCCGGCGCCGATCCTCCAGGACGATGTCGGCCACGGCTCGGTGTTCACCGCCTTCGACGGCCGCCTGCTGCTCGTCATCCACAAATACTTTCGCCAGCCCGCGACCCGCGTGCAGATCTATGAACTCGAAGAATCCCCCGACCGCATCCGCGTGAAGCGCCAGATGCTCGGCGCGCCCTGAGCGCCAACCGCTTTGCTTTTCCCGTCCTCCCTCGCCGCGTTCACCATCCCCTTCCTTTGAATCCCCTCTATATCCAGGTCGCAGTCGTCGCCATCTATCTCGTCGGCATCACCATCTACGGGATGTACGTGGGCCGGAAGGAGAGCAACACCAAGGCCGGCTATTTCCTCGGCGGAAACTCCTTCAGTTGGTTCCTGATCGGCTTCTCGCTTTTCGCGACCAACATCAACAGTGGCTCCGTCATCGGCGAATCCGGCCTGGCGAGCAAGATTGGCCTGGCCGCCTCCAACAACGAACTCATGGGCGGTATCATGCTGGGGGTCTCCGCGATCTTCTTTATCCCGCTCTACCTCCGCAGCCGCCTGTACACGATTCCCGAGTTCCTGGAGAAGCGCTTCAACCGGGCCGCCAAGCTCTTCTTCAGTTTCATCTTCGTCATCCAGAGCATCCTCGCCACACCCATCGGGTTCTACGCCGGCGGTCTCGCCATTCTCCACATCTTCGGCCTCGACCCGAAATACCTGCTGCCCGTCTGCGTGGTCATGGGCGTGAGCATCGGGCTCTACTCCGTCTTCGGCGGTCTCACCTCGATCGTCTACACCGACCGCGTGCAGGCCAGCCTGCTGATCATCGGCTGTGTGGTTATCGCCCTCGTGGGTCTGCAGCAGGTCGGAGGCCCCGCCGCCCTTTACGCCGCCGTCGGCCCCGAATACTTCGAGTTCCTCCGACCGGCCAGCGATCCGTTGATGCCCTGGACCGCCCTGCCCGGCATCGCCCTGCACTCGGCGTTCTTCGCGTTCTGCAGCGTCGCGGTCCTCCAGCGCGCCCTCGGCGCGCGCAGCGTGTACGACGCCCGGATGGGCATGCTCTTTGGCGCGTTCCTCAAGATCGTCACGGTCTTCATGCTCGCGATCCCCGGCATCATCGCAGCGAAGCTGTATCCGGGGGCCGGCGACACCGCGATGCCGGTGCTCGTGCGCGAATTGCTGCCGACCCTCGGCTTCTGGGGCATCGTGCTCTCCGGACTCGTGCTCGCCGGCCTCGTCTCCGCGGTCATGTCGAGCGCCGACGCCGGAGTTTGCGCGATCAGCTCGGTCATCGCGCTCGACATCTACCCCTCCTGCACGCGCCGCACCGTCAACGAAGCGCGCGCCCTCTTCGTCGGCAAACTCGCCGCCACGCTCATCATGGTCTATGGCACGTTCGCCGCCCCGTTCTACGGCAAACTCGGCTCCATCTATCTTTTGATCCTCCAGGTTAGCGGTTTCATGCTCCTCCCGGTCGGCACCTGTTTTATCCTCGGCCGCTTCTCCCGTCGCGTGAACGCCCAGGGCGCCGTGGCCACCCTCGCCCTCGGGCTCGTGCTCAGCGTCGCCTACATCGTCGGCGCCAAGACCCCGTGGGGGCAGAGCTTCATGCCCGAAATCCTCGTCAAGGCCCATTTCTACAAGGTCTATCCATTCTTCTTCCTCTTCTACGTCGTGTTTCTTTACGTCGTGAGCCTCTGCTTCCCGCCGCCGCCGCGCGAGAAGCTCGAGGTCCTCGAGGCCGGCCCCGCCGTCCAGCTCGCCCCCGAAACGCCCCGCGCCTGGTACGCCTCGTTCAACTTCTGGTGGTGCGTCTTCCTCGCCTGCGTCGCCGCCATCTACCTCGTGTTCTAGCCCGCCTTCATCACCCCAAAACTCGCCTTTGCCATGTTCCATTTTTCAATAGTTCTCGCTTCGATGTGTGCCTGGAGTTCAGGCGGGCTTAAGCAAAACCGTCAGACGGTTTTGCCGATAGCCGGGAAATCGTGCCAGGGCTCGTCTGCGGAATCAGCGACCGCCCAGCGGTTAGCTTCGCGACAGATTATGGCGTGATTTTTCCGGGCTCGGCCCATCCCTCTCCCTCTCCCTCTCCCTTCGCCCCCTCTTCACCATGTCATTTCGCATCGCCTTCATCGGAGCCGGCTCCATCGGCTTCACGCGCAAACTGGTCTCCGACCTCCTTATCGTGCCCGAGTTTGCCGACATCGAACTGTCGTTCACCGACATCAACCGGCGCAATCTCGACATGGTCACGGAGCTTTGCCGCGGCGACATCGCCCACAACGGCCTCCAGACGAAGATCTCCGCCACCACCAACCGCCGCCAGGCCCTCGCCGGCGCCCGCTACGTCTTTTGCGTCGTCCGCATCGGCGGCATCGAAGCGTTCCAGCACGATGTCGACATCCCCCTCCGCTACGGTGTGGACCAGTGTGTCGGCGACACGCTCTGCGCCGGCGGCATCATGTATGGCCAGCGCGGGATCGCGGCCCTGCTCGATTTCTGCCGCGACATCCGCGAGGTCGCCGCCCCCGGGTGCATCCTGTTCAACTACGCCAACCCGATGGCGATGATGACCTGGGCCGCCAACTCCCACGGCGCCGTCCGCACCATCGGCCTCTGCCATGGCGTGCAGAACGGCCACCGCGACATCGCCACCGCGTTTGGCCTGCCCCAGGGCGAAATCGACATCGTCTGCGCCGGCATCAATCACCAGACGTGGTACCTCGCCGCCCGCCACCGGGAGCGCGATCTGATCCCCGAAATGCTCGCCGCGTTCGAGCGCCATCCGGTGCTCCGCCGCACCGAGAAGGTCCGGATCGATATGATTCGTCGCTTCGGTTACTTTTCCACCGAGTCCAACGGCCACCTCAGCGAATACGTGCCGTGGTATCGCAAGCGCCCCGGCGAAATCAACCGGTGGATCAGCCTTGATCACTGGATCCACGGCGAGACCGCGGGCTACCTCCGCGTCTGCACGGAGGGCCGTCACTGGTTTCAGTCCGAGTTCGGCAAGGGTGCCAAGGGACATCAGCCGCTCGAATACGCGCCGGCGAAACGCACCCCGGAGCACGGTTCCTACATCGTCGAGGGCTTGGAAACCGGCCGGATTTACCGCGGCCACTTCAACGTCCCCAATCAGGGCACCATCACGAATCTCCCCGCCGACGCGATTATCGAGGCCCCAGGTTACGTGGACCGCACCGGCATCAACATGACGCAGGTCGGGGCTTTGCCGCCCGGCTGCGCCGCGGTCTGCAGCGCCTCGATCAACGTCCAGCGCCTTGCCGTCGAAGCCGCCGTGCACGGCGACGATACGCTGCTCCGCCAGGCGTTCCTGATGGATCCGCTCGTGGGCGCCGTCTGCAACCCGCCGGAGGTGTGGCAGATGGTTGACGACATGCTCATCGCCGGGGCGCCATGGCTGCCGCAATATCGCCGCGCCATCGCCGCCGCGAAGAAACGCCTCGCCCGCGGACCGCGCCTGCAGACCCGCGCCACGACCGGTGCCGCCCGCAAACGGATCCGCAGCGCCAGTGAACTTGCCGCCCTCAAGGGCAATCCACGCCAAGGGCACTGACGTTTTTGTTTAACGGGACACCAAGCACCGCCTTGGCGTGGCTCGCGTCGCCCGGCTGATTTAGCGGCAGCATGATCAGAGACCTCCGCCCCGCCCCCGCCCCGAGCAGGTCTCCGACGATCTTATGTTTAACTGGCAAAAGCTGAACATCGGCGGCGATCTCGGCGGCCCGTGGTATCGCAACGTCGTCTTCTGGTGGGCGCTCAGTGTGGTGCTGATGTTTGGCTTCATTGTAGTCTTCGGCGTGCTACTGTAACCCTGAATGAGACTCTCGGCGCAGGTGATCCTCCTTGGACTGACGGCGACGGCGTGTTCGCTCTCCGCGGCACTCCAGCCCTACCCCGCTCCCGCCGGGCTCGACGGCTCGCCGCATTACCGCGTCGAGGTCGCGCAGGAGGAACACACCGCGAATGTCTTCGTCTACCACTCGCCCGCGCAGTGGCGCACCAACGCCAGCTTGGATGTCGCGTGGGCGCCGTTCGCCTTCACCGGCCGCGTCACGGTGCGCGTGACGAAGCTCGACGGTGACTTCGCCCGCGCGCGCGTGCTGCCGTCGAGCCGCGCGATCAAGCCCACCATCGCGGGGCGCACCGCCACCTTCGCGCTCGATCGGCCGGGCCAGTTCGCCGTGGAGTTCGATGAGAGCATCGCGCACCCGCTGCTCGTCTTTGCCGATCCGCCCGAAACGGAAATCCCCGCGCGCGACGATCCCAACGTGATCTGGTTCGGGCCCGGCGTGCACGACCTCGGCGAGAAATTCATTGCGCCGCGCGCGGGCCAGACCGTCTACCTCGCGCCCGGCGCCTTCGTGCGCGGCCGGCTGAAAGCCGACCACGCCCCTGGTGCGCGCTTGATCGGCCGCGGCGTCCTCTCCGGGCAACACCTGCCGCCCAATCCGCCCGGCACCTACACGGTGCCGCACCTTGTCGATTTCGCCGGCGCGAGTGATCGCGTGCGCGTCGAAGGTGTCACCCTGGTCGATTCGCCGCACTATTTCCTCCTCGCGCGCGGCGCCGACTGCGTCGTGCGCAACGTCAAGCTGCTCGGCTGGTACTATGGCACCGACGGCATCGGCACCGGCCCGCGCGGCCTCGTCGAGGATTGTTTTCTCAAATGCAACGACGATGCCCTGAAGCTCTATCGCGACGGCATGACCGTCCGCCGCTGCACCATTTGGCAGATGGAGAACGGCGCCGCCTTCCAGCTCAGTTGGAACCTGAACTCCGACGCCTCCGGCATCCGCGTGAGCGATTGTGACGTGATCCGTGTCGAGCACCGCGGCGAGGCCAACAATCGCGGCATCTTCTGCTCGATCCATGGCGGCCGCGGCCATCTGCACGACTTCGTGTTCGAAGACATCCGGATCGAAAACGCCACCTGGCGCCTCGCGCTGTTCACCACCAGGAAGACCGCCTGGTCGCGCAGCGAAACCTTTGGCGACATCACCGACATCACGCTGCGCAACGTCTCCATCGACGGCCCTCTCGCACGCCCCAGTGTGATTCGAAGCTACGAAGCGACCGGACGCTTCGCGCGCTTCACCTTCGAAAATCTTCGCATCGGCGGAGAACTCGTCGACTCGGCCGCGGCCGGGAACTTCCTCATCGACCCCGCGACGGTCAGCGACACTCGGTTCATCCTATCCGCGCCCACTCGATAGCCCGCCATCCGGCTGGCTATTTTGCTGTTTCCAAAACGCCCCCCTTTTGCGGGATTATCCCAACCTCGGCCGCCACCCGTCGCCGCGTTGTCCATAGTACGGTGGGCATTGGGACGCGACAGATTGGCGCAATGACCGCCACCCGTTAGCCCGCTCAAAATAGCGGCGCGTTGTTCTTCTGGTCGTTGAGCAGTGCCTCGAACCGCGGGTCGCCGCAGAGCGGAGCGTAGGCCGGGTCATGCTTCATCTCGTGAACGTTCAAGCCACTGAAGGGGACGCGGAGGAGCCGCGCGTATTCCTGGATCGCGCGGTCCTTGTCGCCAGTCCAGGTGTGCACTCTTGCGAGCGTTGACTCGTAACTGGCGACGGCAAGAGACTCGGTTGCCAGTTCGCGAGCCTTTTGCGCACAGCGGAACGCCTCGTCGTTGTTGCCTAAGAGCACCTCCCACTGGGCCAAAGTCGCCCACCGTATCGGTAAAGTCGGTTGCCGGTCACGCAGAGCTCGAACCGCATCGACCCCGCGAAGTTCAGTCCGGGCCGCTAACAGGTTGCCTTGTGCCGCGAGAAAAAATGCCATGTTCAATTCACGACCGCTCGCCCCGACGGATTGTGTCTGCTTGTTGGACGATATTTCAGAGTGCCTTTTGAATCCCGCAAAATTGCCGGTGCGAACCAACCAGGACGCCCTCAGCTGGCGGGCTTCGGTCGAATCCGCCTCTTCGGTGGTCAATTCGGAAAATAATAGGTCGACTTCCCGGGCGGAGCCGGTGCCTAGAAACAGAAGTTTGGCCAGTTCGTATCGATTCCGCAGGTTTGCAGGATCCGACTCCAGCCGTCGGCGCAAGTGGTCACGCAATTCACCGTAACGGCGGCCGGCGTCGAGGAGAGCTCGCATCGACGACTCCGCATTCCGGTAGCTTTGATCGAGACGGACGGCGTAGCTGAAACTGACAACCGCGGCCGCAAACCGGCCTTGAGCGCGGTAGATTCTGCCCAGCTGGATGTGGGCGTCCGAGAAATTTGGAAACAAATTTGCGGCCCGCTCGAACAGCTCCACGGCCTTCGGGATGTCGCGTTCCGTTTGCCACGCGTAGCGGCCCTGCGCGAGAATAACCTCCGGCAGTTCGGGAGCCAGTCGAACTGCGGTGTCGACGGCCGTCTTGGCAAAGCCGCGTTCACTTTCGGGGAATCTTCCGGTCCGGATGCCGAAGGGTAGAATCTCGGCCATTCCCGCCCACGCTTCTGCGAAGTTCGGATCGAGGTCCACGGCGGCCTTGAGCAAACTGAGCCGTTCTTCAGGGGTTTTGCTTGAGAGATTTCTCAGGGCGCGCTCCTGGAGATAGAGATCGTAGGCGACGAGATTGGACGTCGGGCGCCGTTCGATGAACTTCTTCTCCCGAGGTAGGATAATCGCCTTCAGTTCGCCTGCGATGGCGGTGGCAATTTCAGATTGGATGGCAAAAACATCGTTGAGTTCGCGGTCATACTTGTTCGCCCACAGGTAGCCGTCCGTTCCCGCGCGGATGAGCTGGCCCGTGATGCGCAGCTTCTTTCCATCGCGTCGCACACTGCCCTCAAGCACGAATGCGACACCCAACTCCTCGCCGATCTGACGAAGCGTCTTCTTCGTGTCCCGATACTGGACCGCGGTCGTGCGGGACGTCACGTAGAGTTCGTGGATCGCTGCGAGGTTGGTCACGACGTCCTCATGCACGCCGTCCGCAAAATAGCCGCTGTCCTTTGAGTCGCTCATGTTGGCGAATGGCAGCACGACGATCGATTTCGGGCCGTTTCGCGGCGAGGCGGCCGCTGCGGGCGGCGCTGCGTTGGTGGGTGATGTTTCTGCAATCAGCTTCTGCGGCGAAGCCGGTTCTTCGGGCACGGGACGGAGTGCGAAGTAGACGATGGCGCCGAGGACTGAGGCAGCGACCGCCACGGTAAGCCGCATCGAAGTTCCAGATGGACGCGGGGTCGGCGTAGCGGATTCACCCGGCGGAAGGGGGACAGGTAGTGCCGAAGAGGCCGGTGTGCTCGGACCGTTCAAAACGTGTTTCACGCGGGCGACGAACGCTGCTGTCGGTTCTCCGGTCGGCAACTTGGTCCACTGCACGGCGGTGAACGCCTCCGGCACTAGTGCTCCTCGTTCGCTGGTTGCATCGATACTAACAGGGACAATAAACGGCCGGCCCTTCGCGATGAGGAGCGATCGTTGTTCCGCCAAGTGCCACTCCAATCGGAAATATCCCTCTTGCCGCTCCTGGGTGTTGGCTGAAATCACTGGGACAAACAACGCACAAGCGCTGACCTGCCCCCGGATTTTCTGGTCCCACGCATCGCCACCTACCAGCGCATCCTGGTCGAACCACACCTCGACGCCAGCCGCCCGCAGCGCCTCGCAAATACGCCTCGCCGCCTCCGCGTCCTGGGACGCGTAGGAAAGAAATACGGCTTTGGCTGATTCGGACATTGCGGCGCTGAGTGGGTGGGAACGAACCGCCGTCACACTGGAAAATCCCACCCAGCGGTGGCGAGTTCATACTTCCCGGTTGGCCGGCGGGAGAGTGGGCTCGATTTTTGAGTGTTTCAATAAATATCCAAGGTTTCGGAAACACTCCGGCCGTCCCGTACCCTGCGAGCGCGGCGGCTCTGTCTATTGAACGGTCGACCCCGCCGTGCGTTGCGACTCTCGTGCAACCGGTCACCATCCCGCCACACATGCGCTCTACTCCGTTTCTTCTGTTTGCGGGCATTTTGGCTGGTACCGCTTTTGGTGGATCGGCCTGGAAGATCGCCGACGTCTCGCTCCGCACGCCATGGGCCGACCAGGTCGATCCCGCCAATGTGCTCCCCGAATATCCGCGCCCACAGATGGTCCGCGAGCGCTGGCTTAATCTGAACGGCGTCTGGGAATTTCAGGAGGCGCAGCCGACCGACGCGCTCCCCTCCGGCCGCACGCTCAAGGAAACCATCCTGGTCCCCTTTCCGTGGGAATCCGCGCTCTCCGGGATTCGTCGGCAACTGGCGTCGCAACGCGCGTTTTATCGCCGAACCTTCGAGGTGCCCGCCGCGTGGCGCACGGAGGGCCAGCGTCTGCTCTTGAATTTCGAAGCGGTGGATTGGGAGGCGACCGTCTTCATCAACGGCCGCTTCGTCGGCCAGCATCGCGGTGGCTTCGCTCCGTTCTCCTTCGACATCACCCCGCATCTCACCGCCACCGGCCCGCAGGAACTCATCGTCACGGTGTTTGATCCCGGCAACGATCAAGGCATCGCCGTCGGCAAGCAGACCAACGCGCGTTTCGCCGATCCCCAGCGCTACTCCTACGCTCCCTCCTCCGGCATCTGGCTGCCCGTCTGGCTCGAACCCGTGCCCTCAAGGCACATCGCGGACTTCCACGTGGTGCCCGACATTGACACCGGACGGATCGAGGTCACGACCAGCCCCGATGCGCAAGACGGCAACCTCGCCATCGAAGTGGTCGCCCGCCACGGCGCGCAAGTCGTCGGCCGCGCCAGCGGCGCGCCCAACCAACCCATCTCCGTCCCCGTGCCCTCCCCGCGTCTCTGGTGGCCGCACGATCCGTTCCTCTACGACCTCGACATCGTGTTGAAGAAAAGCGGCGTCGAAGTGGATCGCGTGGCCGGGTACTTCGGGATGCGCAAAATCGCGCTCGGCGCCGTGCGCGTGAACGCCCGCGGCCCCGTGCAAAAGCTCTTCCTCAATCACCGTTTTGTTTTCCAGTTCGGTCCGCTCGATCAGGGCTTCTGGCCCGACGGTCTCCACACGCACCCGACCGACGAGGCACTGCGGTGGGACGTGGAGGGCATCAAGGCCTGGGGCTTCAACATGATTCGCAAGCACATCAAGGTCGAATCGCGCCGCTGGTTCCATCACTGCGATCGCGCCGGCCTGCTCGTGTGGCAGGACATGCCCAGCACCTTCAAGCAGCGCACGCTGCAGGAAAAGGCCCAGTTCGAAATCGAACTCGCCCGCATGGTGCGCACCCACTGGAACAGCCCGAGCATCGTCAACTGGGTTGTGTTCAACGAGCACTGGGGCGCCTACGACGTCGAGCGGCTGACGAACTTCGTCATGGCCCTCGATCCGTCGCGTCTCGTCACCGGCAACAGCGGCATCGACGCCGGCAAGCCGCACTTCGATTACCAGGTCGGCCACATCATCGACAACCATCACTACCGTCCGCCCACCTATCCGTTCGCCACCAGCTCGCGCGCCGCGGTCAACGGCGAATACGGCGCCATCGGCTATCTCGCCGACGGGCACGTCTGGGACACCGACGGCCCGTGGGTTCACTACAACTACAAGGGCAAGGAAGATGCCACGGCCGAATACGAAAAATTCGCCACGCAGCTCCTCGAGTTCAAAAATATCCAGATGCTCTCCGGCGCCGTTTACACGCAATGGACCGACGTCGAGAACGAGATGAACGGCCTCTACACCTATGACCGCAAAGTCGAAAAACTCGACCGCGCCCGCGTGACCGCCGCCAACCGCGCCCTGTGGGTGGACGACCTCAAGAGCGCACCGCGCACCAGCACCACGACCGCCGTGAACCCGACCGACGGTGGCAGCGACGCGACCCCCGACGAGGGGCGAAAGAAGCGCTAGAAAGCCAAATTCGGATCTGCCGCGAGTTGTGCGGTCTTTTTGCCAAGACTGCGCTCGGAAAAAGTGGCTGCGCCGCCGCGGGACAAACTCAGCGTTCAATCGGCGGATCGGTTTCCGAGGTGGGGCCGGCTCGCCGCCGCGCCCGAAGTGAACGTCCCGGATCGCAAGGACCCCAACGTGATCTGGTTCGAGGCCGGCTTTCCTCAATCTCCGCCATCAATCCGCCGAAAGCGGGATCGACGGCGTCACGCTCCGCCGCATCCGGTTCGACTGCGATATCGCGATGCTCGTCGGGTTCCTCCAGGTGAAGGGCACGGAGCGCAACGTCGCCTTTGAAAATGTCACCCTCCACGGCAAGGTGAATGGCAGGAACTACCTTCGTACCGAAGGCGCCGGATTCATCGCCGGCCTGCGCTTTCGGGATGTCGCCATTCCTGGTGCCGGCAGCAGTCTCAGACATCCTGACCTGCCCTGGAATCAGGGTGAACCCACTTGGCGATAAATCAGGCGGAGGTTGGTGGTGGGGAAACAGGTTTCCGTGGCGGTGAGGGTTTTGCAGAGTGCGGCGACGGCGGCGTCCTGTAACG
>SXSC01000239.1 GCA_005792355.1 Opitutaceae bacterium | reverse complement strand
GATTGGGACAAGCCCGTCGTCACCGACCGGAAAACCGGTGCAACCATGACGACGGAAAAAGTCCGCCATGCGCACCAGTTCCGACTCCAGGAGGGCCATGACTATCTTGTCCGGTGATGCGGCGGATCAATCAGCCAAGCGAAAAAAGGGGCCTGGCCGTTGTTTGTAGTTTTCGGCGTGTTCAGCCTACATCCCCGGGAAACCGCCCTTGCCGCGCATGGCTTCCATCTGGCGCATCATCTTCTTCGATCCGCCGCCTTTCATCATCTTCATCATCTGCTGCATCTGCTGAAACTGCTTCATCAGCTGGTTGACCTCCACGATTTTGACGCCGGCGCCATCGGCGATGCGCTTGCGGCGGTTGCCGTTGAGGATGTCAGGCTTTTTTCGCTCCTGCTTCGTCATCGACTTGATGATCGCCTCGGTGCGCGCCATTTGTTGGTCCGCGCCGGCGGGTAGTTGCACGCCGCTCATGCCCGGCATCATGCCCATGATGCTCTGCATCGAACCCAGCTTTTTCACCTGCTGCATCTGCGCCAGGAAGTCCTCAAGGTCGAACTCCGCCTTGCGCATCTTCTCGGCCATCTTTTCGGCCTCTTTCTCATCGATGTGCTCCTGCGCCTTCTCGACCAGGGACACGACGTCGCCCATCCCGAGAATGCGTGAAGCCAGCCGGTCGGGGTAAAAAATCTCGAAGTCCGTCGTCTTCTCGCCCGTGCCGATGAACTTAATCGGAACCCCGGTGACGCTCTTGATCGAGAGCGCCGCGCCGCCGCGCGTGTCGCCATCGAGCTTGGTCAAAATGAGGCCGGTGAGTTGGAGCGCTTCGTGAAACGTCTTGGCGACATTGACCGCTTCCTGGCCCAGCGCGCCGTCCACCACGAGTAGCACTTCGTCGGGCTGGATGCGCGCCCGGAGTTTTTTTACCTCTTCGATCAGATCGTTGTCGATTTGGAGACGGCCGGCGGTGTCGAAGATGATGCAATCGGCCGTGGCGACCTGGGCGGCCTCGAGGCCGGCGCCGCCGATGGCGGGAACGTCCTGCGAGCTGCGGTCGGCGTAGAAGCCGAGCTCCTCCTGTTTCGCGAGAATCTCGAGCTGGTCGATGGCGGCGGGGCGGTAGATGTCGGCGCCCACCACCAGCGGCCGATAGCCGCGTTTCTTGAGCAGCTTGCCGAGTTTGGCGGTGGAGGTGGTCTTGCCGGAGCCGTGGAGGCCGACCATCAGGATTTTCAGCGGCCGGGCGCCGGAGAGGTCCGTCGTGCCTTCACCGAGCAGCTTGACCAGTTCGTCGTGGATGATTTTGACGATTTGCTGGCCGGGGGCGACGCCCTTGAGCACATCCTGACCGATGCATTTGAGCTGCACCTGATCGACGAATTCGCGCGCGACCTTGAAGTGGACGTCGGCGGAGAGGAGGGCGGTGCGCACTTCCTTGAGAGCCTCCGCCATGTTTTCTTCGGAAAGTTTGCCGACGCCGCGCAGGTTGCGCAGGGCGGAGGAGAGTTTTTCGGTGAGCGACTCGAACATGGGAGCGGAGACCGTTGGAGCATTTTCCGGGCCGATGCAACCCGCGTGTGCGCGGCGGTGGTTTTTGGCAGCTCAAAACATCAACGAGGCGGAAAGCCACTTTTGCAGCGAACTTTGCCCGGAGATTTTTGAAACGCGGAGGGCGCCGAGGTCGCGGAGGGTCGGCTCCGTTACTCCACGTCCTCAGAGGACCTCCCACAGATTCAGAAAGACCACAGATTCAAACCCTGGCGTCCGACTATCTGTGGTCTTTCTGAATCTGCGGGAGGGCAAAAGCAGGAACCAAGACCAATCACCTGGTAGTGGAATAAAGTATGAACTCGCCACAGGTGGGGCGGCTTTGGAGTGTCGGGTCGTTTCCGGTCCCGCTCCCTCCCACTGCCCGTGTCCGATTCAACCAAAGCCGTTTTCCTTTCCTACGCTTCGCAAGATGCCGAGGCGGCGCGGCGCATCTGCGCGGCGCTGCGGGCCGCCGGGGTGGAGGTGTGGTTCGATCAGAGCGAGCTCGTCGGCGGCGATGCGTGGGACCAGAAGATCCGTCGGCAGATCAAGGAGTGCGCGCTGTTCGCGCCGGTGATTTCGGCGGCGACGCAGGCGCGGACGGAAGGGTATTTTCGCCTCGAGTGGCGGCTGGCGGATCAGCGCACGCATCTCATGGCGAAGGGCCGGCCGTTCTTGCTGCCCGTCGTGATCGACGCCACGCGCGATGCCGAGGCGCACGTGCCGGACTCGTTTACCGAGGTACAATGGACCCGCCTTCGCCCGGCCTACGGCGGGCAGGCACAAATCGGCGGAGCCGATTCGTTGGCCGCGTTCTGCGAACGCGTGCAGACATTGTTGGGTGGTTCAGAGATGGAGGCGGGACGCCCTCGTCCCGCATTGCGGGGTTCCGACTTCGCCAAGCCTTCGTCGGACACGGAGGGCACCCCGCCTCCAAGAGAATCCCGGCGCCCTTGGCTCGTGCCGGCGATCGTCGGCGCGGTGGCCCTCACGGCGCTGGTCGTTTGGCGCCGGTGGACGGGACCAACGACGCACTCTTCGCCCATCGACGGCGCTTCGTCCATCGCAGAAAAATCCGCCGCGCCCATCACCGAGGCGCGGAAACTCGCCCTCCAGGCCCGCGCGCTGATCGACGACGATCCGCTGGCGGTGCGGCAGAATTTTGTGCTGGCGGAGGAACTCTGCAAGAAGGCCGTGGCCCTCGACGTTTCAGACGGCGAGGCCTGGGCCACCTACGCGCGGGTGAGCCTGGGGTTTTGGGATTGGAGCTACGATGATTCGCCCCGTCGGCATGAGGCGGCCCGCAGTCAGAGTCAGCGAGCCATTCGACTCGCGCCCGACTCAATCGAGGCCGGCTTGGCCGAGGCCGGCCTCGCCTATCTTTCGCGGCCGGCCAAAGACGGCGACGAGCCGGAACCGCGTTTGCGCGCACTCCTGCGTCGGGCCCCCGCCGATCGGCGGATTTACCGCCTGCTGGCGAATACGCTCAGCCGCGTCGGTCGGTCGGCGGAGGCTTCGGCCCTCCGCCTGAAGTCTGCCGCCCTGCCCGGTGGAGATCCCCAGGCGCTTTTCGATGACGCGTCGCCTTTCTTCACCTCGGCAATCGGCAACCCATGGCTGGCCGATCGGCGGCTCGATCGCGTATTTGCCGCCACTCCCACCAAGACGGCCTATCATGCGCGGTTGGTCACGCGCATTCACACGATGGGCGATCTGGAAGCGGCGCAGACGTTTCTCGCAACGATTCCGGAGCAGTTGATGACGGAAGACCTCTTCGCCGCCCAAGCATTTATTCTATGGCGGCGCTTGGGCGAGCCGGAGAAGGCGCTGGCGGCGATAAAAAGAATCCCGCGCGAATTCCTTGAAGAGCGGCGGCAAAAGTATCCCCGAGCGACTTTGGAGGGGCTGGCGCATGCCCTCGCGGGCCGGGATGCAGCCGCCAAGGTCAAGTGGACAGAAGCGCTGCGTCTCGTCGAACAACGCCTCCCGACCGAGTCCAACCAACCCGTTTGGATTTTCAACAAGGCCCTGTTGCTGGCCTTGCTGGGGCAAAAGGAGGCGGCGAAAGAGCAGTTGGATGCGTTTCGCCAACTCGGAGGTTTTGCGGAATTTCTCGGGGGAGACGGAGGGACGCCCGTCGTCCTACTCTTGCTCGGAGAAACCGACGCCGCCATCGTCGAATTTCAACGCCAGATGGCCCAGTCAGAGAAAAGCCGGCTGCTGGTGTTGACCGCCCTGCGCTTTGATCCGCTGCTCAAGCCCCTCCGCGACAACCCGCGCGGGCAGGCGATGATCAAGGAAGGCCTGAGCTGGCTCGAAGAAATGCGCCTCGTGGCGGCGGTGCCCGCCACTCCGCCTTCCCCCGCGGCGCAGCCGCCGACGGATTTCGCAACAGCGAAATCCGTCGCCGTGCTCGCGTTCAGAAATGTTGGTGGCGATCCGGCGAACGAGGCGTTTGTCGAAGGGATCGGCGAAGAACTTATCGCGGTGCTCGGCCGCGTGCCGGGGCTGACGGTGAAGGGGAGCAGCTCCCTGTCGTTCTTCATAGGCAAGGAGGCGACGGCGCGGGACAAGGGACAGAAACTCGGCGTGACCTACCTTGTGGACGGCAGTGTGCGCCGCTCCGGCGGCACGGTACGCATCACTGCGCAGCTCACACGCGCGACGAACGACGAGACGGTGTGGACTTCCGAGCCGCTCAGCCGCGACACGAAGGATGTGTTCGCAGTGCAGGAGGAAATCGCCGGCCTAATCGCCAAGGCGCTTTCGCTGAAACTCGGCGCGAGTTCCGCCGCGTCGAAGGCCCCGGTGAACCCGGAAGCCTTCGAACTCTACGTGCAAGCCCGCCAGGCGTGGAACCTGCGGACGTCGGCTGGATTCGACCGGGCCGAAACCGCGCTCACCCGCGCGCTGGCGCTCGAACCGAATTTCGCCCGCGCCCACGCGGCGCTCGCCGATGTATGGGTGCAACGCTTCATCCGCACCCAGAACGCGAGCGAAGCGGAGGATCAATCCCGTACAGATGAGAGAGCGCGCATCCTGGCAAAGGCCCACCAGGCGATCACGCTCGATCCCGATTCAGCCGAAGCCCACGCTTCGCTCGGGCTTGCGTTCCGGACTGATCGTCGGCCTGCCGAGGCCGAACTAGCCCTCCGCCGCGCGGTGGCCCTGAATCCCAACTATGCTTCGGCCCAGCAGTGGCTCGGCGGGGAGCTGCTCACCGGCGCGCACATGCAAGCGGCGCTCGTGCATTTGAAGCTCGCAACCGAACTTGATCCGCTGGTGTCGGTCATTTGGGACAACTACGGCGGCGGGCTGCGTTTCGCCGGCCGGCTCGGGGAAGCGATCGTCGCCTATGATCGCGCACTCGCCTTGCAGCCGGGTTCTAGCCAGGCGCTCACCGGCAAGGCCCACGCCCTGATCCAACTTGGTCGGAATACCGAGGCCGTCGCGCTGGTGCGGCAGCTGCCCGACGATAACTCCCGAAATCGCACCACCCGTTTTGAACTACTCGTCCTGGCGGGACTAAAAGCCGAAGCGGAAGCACTCCTCGCCGGGCCCCGTTCTAGCGCCAGTGTCTCGGTTCCAGGGGGAGCCCGCGGCCTCCTCGTGCTGGGACGAACCGAGGAGGCGTTGGCGCGCATGAACCCGAAAGCCAACGACAATGCCAACGCGCGGGAGCAACTTTGGAATCCGATCTACGACCCGGTGCGCAAAGATCCGCGCTGGGTGAAGCTCATGGCGGAGGCCGGGCTGACCGAAGCCCACGCCCGCGCGCAGGCGTGGCGCCAGGCGCATCCGGCGGAAAAGCCGGACGGGAAGAAGTGAGCGGCGTGGGAAACGCTCAACGGTGGCTGCGCCGCCGGGCCCGGCTTTCAAACCGCCCCTTGAGCGCTTCGAGCCGGTTGCCCGGCGGGACCCGAAGATCGGAGAGCAAGCGGGCGAGAAGGATTTGGATCAGTTTTCGGCGGGCGACAATCTGGATGGTTGACGGCAATTCCGGTGCCTGCCGGTCGAGGAAAATGGCCTCGGTGGCGCGGCCGGAGAACGACCTGATCATGTCTCTTCTAGTTACGCGGAACGTTACCAAGACAAAACGCTTTCACCCCGCCCAAACTCCCGCCCAAACTTCAGCCTCGTCAAGTCGCGCTCCATCCCGGATAACCGCCGTCCCTATGAACCCGGTTCTCAAGCTCTTGATCGACGGCGGCAGCCTCACGACCGGCCAGATGGCCACGGTCTCGGGTCTGACCGAAGCGGAGGTTAATCAGCACCTGGAACAGTTGAAGAAGGACCAAGTCTTCCTCGGCTGGCGTCCGGTGCTCGATCTTTCCCGTGAAGCCGCCGCCGCCGTCCGCGCGGTGATCGAGGTCAAGGTGACGCCCGAGCGCGGCGGCGGGTTCAACCGCTTCGCGGAGCGCATCGCGCGCTTCGACGAGGTCGAGTCCTGCTACCTGATGTCGGGCAGCTACGATCTGCTGGTCTTCGTGCGCGGGGCCTCGCTGCAAAAAGTGGCGGGTTTCGTCTCGGAGAAACTCTCGACGATCGAGGGCGTGCTCTCCACCTCCACGCACTTCATGCTGCGCTGTTACAAGGAACAGGGTTTCCTGCTCGAAGGCGGCGAGGCGCCGACCACGCGACAGGCGGTCACGCCCTGAGTTCAACCGCGCTCCCGCGAAAAGGTGGAGCCGGTTGTCCCCAACCGGCTCAAGCGCGGTGGGGACAAAGCGCTCCACCCCAAGTCGCCCCAGCCACCATGAATCATTCTCACTTTATCGCCCGCCACGTGTCCACGCTGCCCCGGAGCGGCATCCGCGACTTTTTCGAACTCGTCGCTAAGATGAAGGGGCAGGACGTTATTTCCCTCGGGGTGGGCGAGCCCGATTTCGTCACGCCCTGGCATGTCCGCGAGGCCGCCATTTACGCGTTGGAGAAAGGGAAGACCTACTACACGTCGAACCTTGGGCTGATCGAGTTGCGGCGGGAGATCTCGACGTACGTCGAGCAGCACTTCGGCGTGAGCTACCGGCCGGACGATCAGGTGATCGTGACGGTCGGCGTGAGCGAGGCGCTCGATCTTTGCTTTCGCGCGTTCTGCAATCCCGGCGACAAGGTGATGTTTCACCAGCCGTGTTATGTGAGTTATCATCCGAGCGTCACGCTGGTGCACGGCGAGGGCATCGCGGTGCCGACGTTTGCGAAGGATAATTTTGCGCTGACGGCGGAGGCATTGCGCGCCGCGTGGCAGCCGGGGGCGAAGATTCTGATGCTCAACCTGCCGTGCAACCCGACCGGAGGCACCTGCAGCCGCGAGCAGCTCGAAAAAATCGCGGAGTTCTGCCGGGAGAAAGACCTGCTCGTCCTGAGCGACGAGATCTACTCCGAGCTGACCTTCGAGGGCACGCACACGAGCATCGCGAGTTTCCCGGGCATGGTGGAGCGGACGATCTTCCTGCATGGTTTTTCGAAGGCGTTCGCGATGACCGGCTGGCGGATCGGCTATGCCTGCGGACCGGCGGAGTTGATCGACGCGATGATGAAGGTGCATCAATACGCCATGATGTGCGCTTCGATCATCGCGCAGGAAGGCGCGCTCGAGGCGCTCAAGCACGGCTGGGACAGCGTGCTCAAGATGCGCGAGCAATATCACCGCCGGCGCGATCTGATCGTGCGGCGCTTCAACGAAATCGGACTCACGTGCCACCTGCCGCGCGGGAGTTTTTACGCGTTTCCCAACGTGACGGCGAGCGGCCTGAGCGAGAAGGAATTTGCGGTCGGCCTGCTCCAGCAGCAGAAGGTCGCCGTCGTTCCGGGCACCGCCTTCGGGGAAAACGGCCGCGGCCACGTGCGCGCCTGCTTCGCCACCGCCTACGATCAAATCATCGAAGCCTGCGATCGCGTGGAGCGGTTCGTGCAGCGTTCTGGCGGAACGCCGCGGAGCAAGGGGTAAAGATTGAGGAGTAAGGAGAGAAACCTTACACCATACTCCCTTAAACATTACTCCCTTTCCTATGTCTCGCATTGTTGCAATCGTGGGTCGCCCCAACGTCGGGAAGAGCCGGCTCTTCAACCGGCTCGCGCGGAAGCGCATCTCCATCGTCCACGATCAGCCGGGAATCACCCGCGACGTGATTTCGGCGGAGATTGCCGAAGGCGGCTACACGCTGATGGACACCGGCGGGCTGGGGTACCGGGGTGTGGACACGCCGGCGGCCCTGACGCGGGCCTCGGAGCAGCAGGTCAATTTCGCGATCGCCGCCGCCTCGTTGATTCTCTTTGTCGTCGACGGGCTCGGTGGCCTGAACGCGCTGGACGAAAAGATCGCGACGATGCTGCGCAAGGGCCGGAAGCAGGTGCGGCTCGTGGTCAACAAGGCGGATTTCGACGACGACAAGATCGCGCTCGACGAGGCCTACCGGCTGGGGTTCGGCGAACCCCTGCGGGTCTCGGCCGAGCATGGGCGGGGCGAGGCGGAGTTGCGCGATGCGATCGTGGCGGTGTTGGGCCCGTTGCCGGAGCCCGAGGCGGCGGCGGCCAAGTCGGCCAGCGATCCGCTGTGCGTCTGTTTCATCGGTCGGCCCAATGTGGGAAAATCCTCGCTGAGCAACCGGCTGCTGCAGAGCGACCGGCTGATCGTCAGCGAGATGCCGGGGACGACCCGCGATGCGATCGAGCTGCCGTTCGAATTCGTGGGCCGCGACGGAAGAAAATATCCCTTCCGGCTGATTGACACGGCGGGCATCAAGGCGGCGACGAAGCTGGCCTCGCCGGTGGAATATTTTTCCCGGTTGCGTTCGCTCGACGCGATCAAGAACACCGACGTGGTGTTCATCGTGCTGGACGCGTTCGAGGGCGTGACGCAGCAGGACAAGGCGATCGCGGGCGAGGCCATCAAGGAGGGCAAGCCGATCGTGATTGTGGTGAACAAGTGGGACCTCGTGCAGCAGGCCTTCAAGGCGCGGGGCGGATTCGCGCCCTACAAGAGCGAGCGCGACTACCGCGAGAAGTATGAGCACGCCCTGTTCGAGCGGCTCTTCTTCACGCCGGGTTCGCCGGTGATTTTTGTTTCGGCGCTGAGCGGTTTTGAGATTGATCGCATGTTGAACGCCGCGGTGAAGCTGAACCGCACGCTCGATCTAAAGATGTCCACGGCGAAGTTGAACCAAGTGCTGGGTTACCTCGCGGAACGCAATCCGCCGGCGGCGATTGGGGGCAAACGCTTCCGGATCTACTATGCGACGCACACGGGCACCCGGCCGTTTCGCATCAAGGTCTTTTGCAATCGCGAGGAGAAGCTCACCGAGCAGTACCGGCGGTACCTCGAAGCGGGAGTGGTCAAGGAATTCGACATCGCAGGCTGCCCGGTGTTTTTCGACCTGGTTGGCAAGGTGAAGGACGAGACGCGCGGCAGCCGGGGCGGCGGCAACGCCTCGGCCGAGAGCCGCGAGGAACGCGCGAAATGGAAGCTGGCGGAGCGCGACAAGACGGCTGAGGACTAGTAGCGCGACCAATAACTTTCGTGACGTGTAGCTGCGAGCGCCAGCGAGTGGACCACCGGCGCGCTCCACTCGCTGGTGCTCGCCGCTACTTGTCACGCTATCTTTGCGGTCGGCACACTAGGGTTACTTCGTTAGACCCCTCGTAAGAAGCGGAGTTTTGAGTGTAACCCATTAGGTTACATTCCCTATGGGAATTGGGCCGTTGTTCGACGGCAACTTAACGGAGTAACGCTCGTCCGAATTCCCCGGTGTCCTCGAAAACCGCATCCTGGTCGCGCGGAGTGTGAGCCCCGGGAAGGTGGCGCTCCCGGCGTTTGCGCGCGGGGCGCAACCCCGGCCGCACCGGTGGGGAAGGTTGTCCGAGAAGAAAATAGCGGGGGTGGACGATTGACCTGACGCTCGATTTTCCCCGAAAAATCTGTAACTCCCGGACACGCTTTGGTGTAAAGGATGCACGACACCACGCTCGGCCTTCGCGCGCCTGGTCTTTTTCCTTTGCAAGCCTCCCTCTCTCCACGTCTGCCTTCTCCGTCCGCGCCGGTGGCGGCCGGCGACTTCATCATCGAGGCGGATGGCTTGGGGAAAACCTACGGCACCCAGCGGGCGTTGGCGGATGTCACGGTCGCGGTGCCCCGGGGCACCATCGGCCTCCTGGGCCCCAATGGCGCCGGCAAGACCACCTTCATCAAGTGTCTCCTCAATCTGGAGACGCCTTCCGCCGGCTCCGCCCGGGTGCTCGGTCGCGACATTCGCGCCGGCAACCGTGCGTCGCGCGAGCGGGTCGGCTACAGCCCCGAACAGGACTGCCACATCGCCGGCCTCGCCGGGTGCGAATACGTCACGTATTGCGGCCAGCTTTCCGGCATGCCCTTCCGCGTGGCGCGCCAGCGCACCCACGAGATTCTCGATCTGGTGGGCATGGGGCAGGAGCGTTACCGGCTGGTGGACACCTATTCGACCGGGATGAAACAACGGGTGAAACTCGCGCAGGCGCTGGTGCATGATCCCGAGGTGATCTTTCTCGATGAGCCGACCAACGGTCTCGATCCCTCTGGTCGCGAGCACATCCTGAATCTCATCGGCTCTCTCTGGCGCGACCTCGGCATCAGCGTGGTGATGAGTTCGCACCTGCTGCGCGATATTGAGCGGGTCTGCGACCGCGTGGTCATCATCGGCCATGGCCGGCTGCTCGAACACGACACGATCGCGAATTTGAAAAGCCGGCACCAACGCATCGTCGAAATCGCCCCGACGGGCGAACGGGAGCGATTCGCCACGGTGCTGACCCAGTCCGGGCTCGCCGTCGTGCACCTCTCCAACGGCAAGCTGCGGGTCGAGTCTCCGTCAAACTCGATCGAGTGGCTGCTGGAGCTGATGCGGGCCCACGGGCTGCCGCCCGCGGAAATCACCGCCAATCCGGACGCGTTGCACGAATTGTTCGTGCGGGCGATTTCCGCTGAAAATGGAACGTAACCTCGATCTGAGCCGCTGGCGCGAGGCCCCGCGCGGAATCGCCTATCGGCGCTGGGCGATCGTGGACAACGGTCTGCGGCAGCTCCTGCGCCTGCGCTTTTTCCGGGTGCTCCTGGGCCTGGCGTGGTCTGGCGGCCTGGCCATCGCGGCGCTGGGTGTTGTGTTCAGCCAGTCGGTCGCCACCGGCGGCTGGCTGGAGTCGCTCGCCACCCGTTTCGGTCCGCGCTACGAAGCGATGGCCGCGATGCTGGGCGCGTTCGTCGTGCTCTTTCCCGACGTTTGCATCGGGGGCGTGTTCACGCTGATCTTCTGGGCGCACTCGTTTCTCGGCCTGTGGCTCAGTCTGGCGGCGCTGACGGTGCTGGTGCCGCAACTCATCACGCGGGATCGCGGCAGCAACGCCCTCACGGTTTACCTGTCGCGGCCACTGACGTCGGTCGACTATCTCTGTGGCAAGTTCGGAATCATCGTGTGTGTCCTGGTCGCAATTTGGACCGGACCGCTGCTGTTTGGGTGGGTGCTGGGCATGTTGTTCGCGACGGACAGCGACTTCATCGTTTACTCGTTGGCCCCGCTGTGGCACGCGTTGCTCTTCAACGCCGTGGGGCTGGTGGCGCTCGCGGCCATCGCCCTCGGAGTATCCGCGTGCAGCCGCACGGCCAACACGACCACGGCAATTTGGGTGGGTCTGTGGCTGATCCTCGGGGCCGTCGCCGCCCCACCGGTGGTGCCCGACTGGCTCAAACGCACCAGTTTCCAGCGCGACCTCAATGAGGTGAGGCAAACGGTGTTCCGGGTCGACAGCGTGCTCACGGGCGCGGGCGAAAAACTTCCGTTTCTCGATCAAACCTCGGCCACCAATCTGGCGGCGGCTGGCAAACGGGCGCAAAGCTCCGACTTCAACGGATCGCTGGCCAGCCTCGGCGCCTTCGTGGCGCTCTCCGCGTTTGTCTTCTTCCGCCGACTCCGCCCCGAATGAACACCGTCGTCCAGGCCGAAAGCCTCAGTCGCTTCTACGGGATGATTCTCGGGTTGAACAACGTCTCGTTCACGATTCGCCCGGGAATCACCGGCATTGTCGGGCCCAATGGCGCGGGCAAGACCACCTTGTTTCGACTGCTCCTCGGACAGATCCGGCCGAGTTCCGGCACCCTGCGGGTCTTTGGCGCCGCGCCGTGGAACAATCCGCAGGTGCAGGCGCGCCTCGCCTATTGTCCGGAGGGCGAGGCGATGCCTGGCGGCCTCCGCCCGCTCGAATGGCTCGTCGGCCTCGGTCTGCTCTCGGGACTGGCCGCCGACGACGCCGAGACGCGCGCGCGGGCCGCCCTGGCGCGCGTCAAGCTCGGGAGCGAACACTGGAGCAAACGGGTCTCCGCCTACTCGAAGGGCATGAAGCAACGCGTGAAGCTTGCGCAGTGCCTCCTGCACGATCCCCAGCTCATCATTCTGGATGAGCCGATGAACGGCCTGGATCCGATGGGCCGCGAGGATTTCGCCAACGTCCTGCGGGATCTGGCCGGCCAGGGGGCGAGCGTGCTCATTTCCAGTCACATTCTCCACGATCTCGAAACGCTGTGCGCCGATTTTTTGCTGCTCCGCTGGGGCCGCATTTCCCTTGCGCTGAACGAGGCGGCGTCACCCGCGGCCCGGGCGAACTGGCCCGAGGCGACGACGTTTCGTTGTGCGGACGCCGGCAAGCTGGCGCGCCACCTCTTCGACCGCGAACTCCTGCGCGGCTGCGAGATCGACGCGGCGAGCGGTACGCTGCAGGTGCGCTGGCGCGACCCCGCGCTTTTCTTCGGCGATTTCCAGCAGATCCTGCTCGCGAGCGGTGTGCCGATCTTTGAGGTGCAAAACACGGCGTCGCTCCTGGAGCGGGCCATCGAGCCCGCCAGCCACCCATGAGCGCCTCCGAAATTTCCGGGGCCAGCCAGCCTGCCCCGCGGGCGAAACCGAATGCCTGGCGCGCCCTGGCCGGCATCTGGCGTCTCACCCTGCGCCGCTACTTTGCGCCGGTGCACTGGCTCGCCCTGGGTGGGACCGCAGCGTTGCTCGGGTTGGTTTGCTTCGGGTATCTCTCGGGCGCGAAGAATCCCCAGCTCTACCTGAAATGGGTGATTTCTTTTTACGTGACGTTTCTGGTGCCGACCATGGCGTTTCTTTCCGCGGGCGGGGCCATCCGCGACGAATTGAAGTCCACCACGACCGACTATGTCTTCACCCGGCCGGTGCGGCGCCCGCTTTTCTTGATCGGGCGCTACCTTGCACACCTCGTCTGTGCGCAGGTGGATTTCCTTTGCGTCCTGGCGGTGGTGGTCGGCGCCGGGATTTATCGCGAGGTGCCCGGATTACTGGCGGCCGTGCCACTTCTGCTGCTGGCCCAGGTCTTGTTGGTGGTGGCCTTCAGCGCGCTCGGTTTCCTCGGAGGCGTCCTGACCGCCCGCTATCCCATTGTGGGTCTGATCTACGGGGGAGTGATTGAGGTGGGTGTCGGTCAGATTCCGACGCAGATCAGCCAGCTGTCGATGACGCACCAGATCAACACGATGCTACTGGCGCTCACGTCGCCCGCCGCCGAGGCCAGTGTCCTCGCCACGACCGGCCTGTTGCTGTTGTTTTCCGTCACGTTGCTCGGCCTGGCGGCGGTCCTGTTCACTCAGCGCGAATTTACCGGGCAGCAACCGGCCTGAATTAATCTGCAACCAAGCTGCCCTCCGGTGTGTCTTGAACGCATGATCGTCCTCCTGCCTCCCATGAGTATCCGTCACTTTCGTTTGCCGGCATTTTATCCCGTGCTGCTGGCCCTGCCGTGGTGCATCGCCAGTCCCGCCCGGGCCGCCATTGATCCCGCCCACGTCGCCGCGGAGGCGCGCTGGATGGTGCACGCGGACATGCATGTGCTCCGCGAGAGTGCGATCGGAAAACAGGCGATGAAACAAGCGGAGTCGGCACGCGTCGAGACCCCCGGCGGCAAGGTTGGAATCAACTGGCCGCGGCTCCTGACGACGATTGGCACGGTGACGGCTTATGGCACGAGCCTTGGGGCCGATGTCGGGACGATCGACGGGACGATAATCGTCCATGGGGCACCCGAGTTGCGAAAGATCGTCGAGGGGCTGCTCCTGCAGGCGACGATTTCCGAGCCAACGGCCGTCGCGGAGATCACCGATCTCGCGTTCCCCGCCTACGCGATTACGCCACCGGCGGAGAAGGGGCAGACTGCCATGAAGATTGTCGTCGCATTTCCCCCGGAGCCGGTGGTGCTGGTGAGCCGGACGAAGGCACAGATTCTCGCCGCGCGCGAAGTCTTGCGCGGCTCCGCTCCGTCGCTGGCCAGGGCGCCCGCGACTTCGCTGAAAAAGTTTCTGCCGAACGCCAACGGCTCGTACCTCTTCGCCGCCAGCATGGTGCCGACCGACCAGTTGTTTCCCGCGGACGGGCCCCCGGCCCGGATGCTCAAAATGGCCAGCTCGGGTTCGATGGCGATCGGTGAAAAAGGCCCCGACACGTTCGTCCGGGCGGAACTGGCCGCCCCTTCCGGCGCGATGGCCGACAAGCTCGCCAAGATCATGCAGGGCTTTGTGGCGATGTTTTCGCTCGCCGAGACCAACGACAAGCAACTCGCGGAATTCCTGGATTCCGCGACGGTCAATCGCAACGGCGACACGGTCACGCTCAGCCTGGCGTACGCCAGCGCCAAGCTCGTCGGAATGTTGCAAGCCACCCAGCAGAAGCCGCCGGAAAAGCCGGCCGGGCCACGGATCGCCCCGATTGTGGTCGGCACCGCCCTGGCGCAATGGCAGGCCGAGCCCGCCACGGTGGGCGAAGCCGCCGGTCCCGCCGCCCTCGCGCTGCGCACGATCGAAAACGTCACCCTTAAGAACGGCACGATCATCACGCTGGGCCGAAACAACAATGGCGGTCAGAACGTCCGCTTTGATCGCGTGGAAATTGTGCCGGTGAACGGCGGAGGCTCGCCGCTGGTGTTTCGCTCGAACTTCATGCGCGCCGCCGGGAATCGCGGCAACCTCTGGCAGTTTACTTTCCCTGGCGCCGACGGAGCCCACACCCTGAAAGTCAGCTACGTGACCGATCCCGACGGTAAGGCGACCTGTGCTGTGAGCGTGCGCCACCCGGCGCCATAGGAGTCGGCGGAGCCCCCCGGGGTATTGTTCGCCGCGAGCCGGCGAAAACGGATTTGCGTTTGGTCACGGCGGGCCTACCCGTTGGCGGGATGTCTCCCGCCGCCGTCCCCGCACAAATCGATCGTCACAGTCTGCCCGATGCGGGCGGGCACTTCGGCCGTTATGGAGGAGTGTTTGTGCCCGAAACGCTGATGACGGCGTTGCAGGAGCTGGGGGCGGCCTACGAGCTGGCGCGCCAGGATCCGGCCTTTCAGACCGAACTGCGGCATCACCTGAAGGAGTTTGCGGGCCGACCGACGGAGTTGTACCTGGCGGAGCGGCTCACCGAGCATTGTGGCGGGGCGAAAATCTACCTGAAGCGCGAGGATCTGCTCCACACCGGCGCACACAAGATCAACAACGCCCTTGGCCAGGCGTTGCTGGCGCGGCGGATGGGAAAGAAACGAATCATTGCCGAGACTGGCGCCGGCCAGCATGGGGTGGCCACGGCGGCGGTGTGCGCGAAGTTCGGGTTTGAGTGCGTCGTATATATGGGGGCGGTCGACATGGAGCGACAGGCGCTGAACGTTTTCCGCATGCGCCTGATGG
>SXSC01000238.1 GCA_005792355.1 Opitutaceae bacterium | reverse complement strand
GTTTTGCCGGCGCCGAGGAAGCCGGTGAGGACGGTGACGGGAATCATGGAGGAAATTTCAATCTTGGGTTCTCGATTGTGGTATGGGCAAGCGTGCTCCCGGCGCGGCGGGATGGCAAACCGGCGGTCCCGGCCGCGGTGGAGCGGACGCCTAATTTCTTGGTTTCAGCAGTCCCTCGCCGTCGAGGTCGTAGATGCCGATGAGGTAGCCCTCATCCCAGCGGGCGCGGACCTGGAGCCGGCCGGCGAGGAACATCGGCACGTCCTGGATGGGGGGCAGGCCTTCCCGGCGCATTTTCACGAGCATCCATTCGTTGACTTCGGGAACGATGCCGTAGCAGCAGGCGTTCGGGCTGCTGAGGAAAAAAAATTCGGTGGCGAGCCCGTCGACCAATTTGAGGGGAAGCATGTAGCCGGAGAGGACGATTTTCTTCCCGTCCAGCCGTCGAATTGCGGCGGGCACCTGCGCGAGCACGTCGGGCGGCGGTCGGGCGGCGGCGATCGGCTGCGGCGGGGGCCGGAACTTGAAACCGGCGAGCTGACTGTAGCTGATTTTAGAATACCCGCTGATTATCTCGAGGGGCCGGTCGAGATCCGCGAGTGAGGGCTCCGGCGGGCCGGCGCCGGGCGCGGCGGGTGCGATCCCAGGCGTGGCGGGCGGCGTGGACTGCACCGCGGCGGGCGCGCGGCGGACCGGCCGGTTTACGGCGGAATCGGCGCCGAACTCGACGCCGGGCAGCACCTTGAGCGGTTGGTCAGTCGTGAAATCGCCGGTGGCGTGAAGGGTGCCGCTCACACGTCCGCAGCAAAGCAGATGGTCGAGCGGCCCGCGGCGGACGGATTCGGCGTGCGCGCCGAGGGCGAAGGCGAGTGCGCCGAGCACACTGAGAGGGTGTCGAAAATGGTCTTTCGGAGGGCGCCGCTTTGTCCGGCATCTTGTACGGAGCCCGTTGTCAGTGTCTGCCAGCCATCGGTGAACGGATCGAAATGTCGTACCTGGCCACCCTTCGACGGCGGCGACGACAAAGCGTCGCCCTCCGAAAAAAATGCTTCGCTCAGAACTTCTTCGCACGAGGCGTCACTTCGCGGACTTCGGGAAACTGAACCCAATCTTCTCGAATCGGGTGCCGCGGATTTCGAGGGCGGAGACGCTGGCGTCGAAGCGGGCCGTGGTCTTGAGCCAATCGGCGTGCGCCTCGAACTGGGAGGTGTCGCCGACGGTTTCGCCGGTGGCGCTGTTGGCGACTGCCCGGAGCGTGAGCGCCTGTTTTTCCGCGCCGAGGGTGGCGGTGAGGTTGATGGTGGTGGCCTTGAGGCGAACGAAATTCTCCGCGTGGCCATCGAGGAAGTACGCGGTGAGTTTACCCGACACGGCGTCGCGCACGAGTTCGAGATTATAGGCATGTTCGCCGATTTCGACGAGCAGGCCGCCGTGAGGGGCGGTGTGCGTGTGGCCGGAGGTCGTGGCCGGGGCGGCGTGGTCGTGATCTTTCTTGCCGCAGGCGGGGAGCAGGATCAGGAGGACGCTGGCGAGGCAGAGGCGGAAGGTGGATTTCATGGGGAGAACGTAAGTAAGACAGGTTGGGAGGCCAACGAATTTTTGGAGGCGGGGTGCCCGCGGGCGTATCCCAGTTTCTTGCATGCTACCGGCGGCAGGCGCGCATTACTCGCGACGGCAGGAGTGCCGCCGATCCGGATTGGCGACACTCCTGTCGCCGTGTTTCGTTTTGCATGAACCTGAGATGCGCCCGGCGCCCGCACCGCGCAGACGAAACGGCCCCGTTTTCCGCCCGGATCTGGTTTGAAAGCCCGCCGCCGGCCGGCATTCACTTCGGCGCCGTCACGTGCAGCGCGTTGAAGAGCAGTTTGAACGTGGCGTGCGTCTGGGCGCGGAAGGTGATTTCCGGGCCGAAGACGAGGAGCCGGCCGCTGCCGATCGGCGCCTCGAACGCCGTCACGCCGTCCTTCAAGTAGTGTTGCCCCCAGGCCCAGCCGCTGCGGAGCGGGGTGGCGTGGGGGAACCAGGCGAGGGGGCGCACGCCGCGCGCGACGGCTTCCGGGGCGAGGCGAAAGACGGGGCTCGAGTCGAAGTAGACGTCGACCTCGGCCGGAAGGCCACGGGTGGCGGGTGACGCGGGGTCGAGCGCGACGCGCAGGATGCTGCCGGGCACGTAGTACTTGTCGCTGGGCAGGCTGCGTTCGCGGCGGTTGGGACCCGTATCCATCAGCGCATTGCGCACCGGGAGGCGCAGATGGTAGGCGAGATTCGCGCTCGTGCCGATCGCGACAATCGTGCCGCCCGCCTCGAGAAACGCCTGGAGCGCCGGGATGGTTTTCGCCGGAGTGAACCGACCGAGTCGGCCGCGGTACTCTTCCGGCATGTCCTCGGGGGAAGGATCCCGCACGGTGAGCAGATCGCCGCCCGGGATTTCCCCGAGCGCGGCACCGGGGCGCGGGATGGCGCCGGAAGGGAACACGATGACGTCGTAGCGTTCGCGGAGTTTGCCCGCGTCGATTTGCGGAGGATAGATGACGTCGAACGCGAAACCGTATTGCTCGAAGAGCCAGCGCGTCCAGCCCGAGGGCATCGATCCGCCGTAGCGATCCCAGAGGGCGATGCGCGCGGGGGAGAGGCGGCGGGCCTCGGTGGGTTTCTGCGCCGTCGCGGTGGCGCCGACGCCGAGTTCCGTCGCGGATTTTTCGAGGAGAGACCGCGCCGCCGCCGGCACAAAGAAATCGCCGGTGGACGGCACGACGGAAATTTCGACGCCGGCTTTGAGGAGGCGGTTGACGAGGGTAAAGCTGTCGTTGGTGCGCCGGTTCACGAGCCAGCCGGCGGCTGCGGCGGGGACGTTCCCCGCCGGGGGCGACTGCAGTTCGCCATAGGGGATGCGGGCAAAGGGCCCGTCGAAAGCGTCGAGCACGCGGTCGAATTGCACGCCCATCTCGAAGGCGAGCGTCCAGCCGGCGGAATCGTAGGGCGCGGTGGGCGGGCCGCCCTCGTAGGCAAAATCGTTGGGGTGATCCTGCGGTTCGAAGAGATCGATCACATGCGGGCGAAACGCCTGCGCCGTCTTCACCACGAGGGAGCCGGCGGGGTACTTCTTGCCGGCGACGGTGAACTCCGCGGTCGCGCGATGGACCGAGATGCCGGTTTTGATGAGGGCGTTGACGAACTTGATCGCGGTCGGAAAATCCGGCTGGTCGGCGGCGAGGATGTAGCCGCGGGCGTCGCGCAGCTCGGGTTTCTTCAGGACTTCCGCGAAATACTTCGCGGGGATGCGACCGCGCGCGGCGGCGCTGCGCGACGCGGAGCGCGGGCCGTCGTCGTCCGCTTCGGCGGCGCGGGCGGGAAGGGGATGGTCCCGCAGGTTGGCGGCCTTGATCGCCTCGATGTGGCGCGGGTAGTGGGTCCAATGATCGCGCTGCCCGCGTTCGATCGAGTTTCGTCCCATGCGCCACATGCCGAAGAGGAGGCTGTCGCGCTGGCGCGAGGCGTAGTCGAGCACGGCGTAGTTCATCGACACGGAGTAGGCGATGGACTGCGCGTAATGCCATTTCTGGGGCGTGACGGGAAATGGTGTCGCGGAACTGGGCAGGAGGCGCGCGGGCACGAGTGGAATTTCCATCGGCGTGGGACTGCCGACGGTTTCGGTGAGGAGGCCGACCATGTTATGAAAATATGTCGTGGTGCGGAGGCCGCCGTTCCACCACGTGGAAAACACGGAGCCGGTGCGCTGGGTGTAACCGGGTTTGCCCTCGAGATTGAGCCGGCCGTTCATCGCGGCGCCCACCGCGTCGAGGGTGGTGATCATCAGTGGATCATAGACGTGGTTGAACGGATCGCGATAGGGTGGGCCGGCCACGATGGAGCCGGGAGGGCCGGATTGATGGTGATTGTAGACGATCTGGGGCAACCATTCGAGGTAGAGCTGCCGGTTCATGTTGGTCGTCTCCTTCATCGCCGACAGGAAGAAGTCGCGGTTGTTGTCGTGGCCGATGTATTTCTGGTAGAGACGTGGCAGGGCATCGACGACGCGCTTGGCCGGCTCGGGGCGGCGCATATACCACGAGCTGACGAGGTCCTGGCCATCGGGGTTGGCATGGACGAAGAGGACGACGGTCTGGTCGAGAATCCGCAGGGTCTCGGCGTCGTTCCGGCTGACGAGGTTCCACAACGTTTCGACGAGTTGGTGGGAGCCGACGGTTTCAGTCGCGTGCAGCCCGCCGTCGATCCAGACGATGGCGCGGCCCTCGGCGGCGAGGGCTCGCGCCTGTTCCTCGGTCACATCTTCGGCGCGGGCGAGTTTTTGGGAGATGGCGCGCAGGCGATCGAGTTTCGCGAGGTTGGCGGGTGAGGTGCACACAACCATCCACTGGGTGCGGCCCTCCTCGGTGCGACCCATGTCGACGAGTTTCAGGCGGTCGGATTCGCCGGCGAGTTTCTTGAAGTACGCCTCGGTCTGGGTGTACGTCGCAAGGTGATAGTCATCGCCGATGGCGAAACCGAAGTGCGCCTTTGGCGGCGTGAGTTCGGCGGCGCGGGCCGGGAGGAGAGCGACGAAGGCGCTGATCAGGGATGCGAGGACCAGGGGGGAGGGGCGGGTGATCATGCAATAAAGCGCGGTAGTCTCAGGGTTCTTTGATCCAATGCGAGCGCAGTTTTGCGGCGGAAACTCAGTGCGCGCAGGTGCAGGCGTATTCCGCGTGTTTGCACTCGCCGCAGATTTCAAGGTTGAGATCGATGCGGAAATTCTGCGGGCGGGCGTCCGGCTTTTCGCGGATCTGCACGACCACGCGGTACGGCTCGGTCGCGGCGGGCAGCGCCACCTTCGAGGCGAAACCGTGGGTGGTCTTGGTGACCTCGACCGGCAGACGGCCGGACTTGGGCTCGGCGGTGATGGCGACCACCTGCGTGCCGGGAGTGACGGGTTTGAGCGCGCCGTCGTAGAAGGTCACTTCGACCCGGCGGTCTTTGGTGACGAGGAACTCAGCCTTGAGCGGTGCGGTGTCGAGCAGCCGGCCGCCTCGGGGGCCGGCGACGATCTTTTCGGCGGCGCACGCAAGCGAGGCCGCGAGGAGGAACAATGGGAGGAGCGATTTGGTGTTCATGGGAAAAATCATGACGGGGTGGGCCGGCCGGTCTTCCCGCCTTCGATCCAGTCATACAGCACGGGCAGGACAATGAGCGTGAGGAATGTCGAGGTGAGGATGCCGCCGATTACCACGGTCGCGAGCGGTCGCTGCACC
>SXSC01000237.1 GCA_005792355.1 Opitutaceae bacterium | reverse complement strand
CATGGCAATGTCGATACGCCGAGGCTCGTCGACGCCGACGATCTCCATACGGCCCTTGCCGAGGCGCTGGCCCTCGTAGTGAAACACCGCGCCAGGCCCCGCGCCGGGCCCCTCGTGGCTCGAGGTCGTCGAAGGGTCCATCGCCGGAAAGGGGTTCCAATCGTTGAAGCGACGAAGATCGTTCATGCGATCGAACACCGCGCGCGCCTCCTGCTCGAGGCGGTCGACGCCGCAATCGGCGTCTGGGGCGCCGGCCGGGTGGGGGTTCGCATTTCGCCGCTGAACAGCTACAATGACATGAAGGACAGCAACCCCGCGGGCGTGACGAGCCACGTTGCCGCCCAGCTTGATCAACGCGGCATCGCCTACCTGCATCTCATGCGCGGCGATTTCTTTGGCGTGCAACAAGGTGATGTCGTCACTCCGGCGCGCGCCGCCTTCAAGGGCGCGCTGATTGGCAACATGGGTTACTCTCCCGAAGAGGGCGCCCAGGCGGTGACGGACGGCACGCTCGCCGCCGTCGCCTTCGGCCACCACTACGTCAGCAACCCGGATCTCGTCGAGCGCGTGAAGACCGGTGCGGCGCTGGTCGAGCCGGATGCGCGCACTTTCTACAGCCCGGGTGCGCGGGGTTATACCGATTATCCTGTGCTGAATTCCGGGCCCTCCACCTAAAGAATTTGGGAATCTTGAAGTCTGGCATCGGACATCTGTCAGAGGGCATCGAATAAGGTCGTTCGGAGGGCGCCGCTTCGTCGGTGCCGCGAATAGAAAAACGGCTGCGACGAAGCGCAGCCCTCCGAAAAATACGCATCGCCCGGACCTTTTTCGACACCCTCTAATCTCGGATTTCCGATCCGCCGACCGAGCGGCGCGTCCCGCCGGAACGGACACTCGAATTTTGCCGCGAAAACCGCCGCCTGTCTTGCCGGTCGAAATTGAAAATTCTGGCTCCCGGCCAATTCCTTCGTTCCCTCTGACGGTGGCAGCCGTCTAGCCTGATTCCTTAAATATGTTTCCCAGTATAAAATGAAAACATCTCTGCAGTCCCTGGCCGTCCTGCTGACCCTCGCCACCATTTCCCCGTTTGGCCTGAACGCCGCCGGCTCCGACTGGCCCCAATGGCGCGGCGCGGATCGGACGGATGTCTCGCCGGAAACCGGCCTGCTCAAGACGTGGCCGGCTGCGGGACCGAAGCGGGTCTGGCTTTTTGAAAATGCCGGCAGCGGATATTCGGGTCCGGCGATCGCGAATGGAAAACTTTTCACGCTCGGCACGCGGGAGGGAAGCGAGGTTCTTTTGGTGCTCGACGCCAACACGGGGAAAGAACTTTGGACCGCCAAACTGGGCGAGGTCCTCGACAACGGCTGGGGCAACGGTCCGCGAGGGACGCCGACGGTGGACGGCGATCGCGTCTACTCCTTGAGCGGACCGGGAAACCTCGTCTGTGTGAACGTCGCGGATGGGAAAATCCTCTGGCAGGTCAGCATGAGTGATCTCGGCGGCAAGAAGCCGAATTGGGGGTTCAGTGAGTCCGTGTTGGTGGATGGCGCGTTGGTCATCTGCACACCCGGTGGTTCCATGGGAGCCGTGGCCGCGCTCGACAAGCTGACGGGCAAGCTGCGTTGGCAATCGACGAAATTTACCGATCCTGCGCACTATTCCTCGGTTGTTCCCGCCCGGATCAACAACACGGACCAATACGTCCAGCGCACGGAAAAGAGCGTCGTGGGAATCGCGGTCAAGGACGGAAGCCTGCTTTGGCAGACGTCGTTTCAGGGCCGGACGGCGGTGATCCCGACCCCCATCGTCAAGGGTAACGCGGTTTACGTCACCGCCGGCTACGGGGCCGGGTCCAAGCTCGTGACGATCGGTGCCGGCAACGAGGTGACCGTGGTCTATGAAAACAAGGTCATGAAGAACCATCATGGCGGTGCGATTCTGATCGGCGACCACGTCTACGGGCACAACGACCCCGCCGGCTGGGTCTGCCAAGACTTCGCGACCGGCGCGGAAGTCTGGAGTCACGCCGGCCTGAAGAAAGGCGGCATCGGCGCCGCCGACGGCATGCTCTACTGCCTCGAGGAAGGCAGCGGAACGGTTGTGCTGGTCGACGCCTCACCCAAAGGCTGGAAGGAACACGGCCGTTTCAAACTCACGCCCCAGACCAAGATTCGCAGCGAGCGGGGAAAAATCTGGACGCATCCCGTCATCAGCCACGGCAAGCTGTACCTCCGCGACCAGGATTTGATCTACTGCTACGACGTCAAAGCGCCGTAAGCGTTCAGGTGATTTCCGGGGTCAACCCCATCACGAGATCCCAGCGGGCGGTGAGCTCGCCGGCTTTCGATCCGGAAAGTGGTGCGAAGTCGATCGTCACCGATTCGCGCTGGCGTTGATCCTTGATGCCTTTCCACGGGCCGTCATTGGCGTTGCCCGGGTGTCCCTTGATATAGCACTGCGAGACCAGCTCCTTCTTCCCTTTGATTTTGACCGCGACGTGGATGTGCGGAGCGCGACCGGTGTAGGGCACGGGCTTGATCGTGCGGAAAACATATTCGCCGGTGGAGCCGGTGACGAAGCGACCGAAGCACTGGAAGTGGAGGTCGCGTTTAGCCTTGTCGCCGCCGGTCTTGGTATGGAGGTAGACCCCCGTGCTGTCGCATTGCCAGATTTCAATTGTGGCGTTGCGGATCGGGCTGCCGGCGGCGGTGAGCAGGCGCCCGCCAAGCCACGTGATCTTCCCGACGGCGGGTGTCAGCGAGTCGTTAAGTGTGACGAGATCATTGTCCGTATCGAGGGGCAGTTGGTCGGGATAAAAAGGTCCTTCCGTCTGGGGTGGTGTGAGCGTGAGCTGCTCAGCAAACAGCCCGGGCACGGCCACCAGCGCCGAACCCCAGGCGAGCTGGCGGAGAAATTGGCGGCGGGGAGCGTAGATCTGAAAAGCGCGGGGTGTGGGATTGGAGGTCATGGGATGGGAGCTGATTGGGGACGGAGGGGGAGGGACGGAAAGCCGGGGAGCAGGGAGGTCGAGTGGGAACCCCGGGGTGAGACTGGATCGACATGGTGGCTGTCGTCCGGGGGACGCAATCAGAAAACCGCTTTGGGCAAGCCTGCGGCGCAGATCAATTCCCGCAGCCATTGACACTGCCCCGGCCATTTTCCGGGAGAAGAAGATGCTTGCGGGTGCCGGGCTGCGAGGCCCCGGCATTCTCAAGTTTGCACGTGCACGCGTGAATCCCCAATCAGCCGGTGACGGCACACCCTGCAACCGTGCTCGCCACCGGCGCGCGAGAGATCGTTGCCGTCTTGTTCACCTTTGCGACAGTGAGCGCGGGGGGAGCCGAAGCGAAGCGACACAGGTGATTTCGTCGAGCCGTTCTGACTTGCAGACCATCCCCGGTGCTACTGCGCAGGAACCCACACCAGCGGCTGATTTAGTCCGGCCAGGGAATGCGCCAGGGCGTCGATGACCACGGCGGGTGCCACGCCGAGAGCGACGATGGCGATGATCAGCGCGAGGCAGAGCACGCGGGTGGAAGAATCGAGCGGGATGGGTCCGGCTTTCCCCACCGGTTCGCCGAACACGGCCTCGCGGATCACGCGGAGGTAATAGTACACCGCGATGGCGGCGTTGATCATCGTGATGATGACCAGCAGGAGGTGTCCCTTGGCCAGGGCGGCGGTCAGCAGCGAGAGTTTGCCGAAGAAACCCACGAAGGGTGGAATGCCGGCGAGGCCGAACACGCCGACCAACAGCGTCACCGCGAGCAACGGCGACCGGCGATGAAGTCCGGCGAGTTCCGCGATGGCCACGTTGGTGCCATCGCGCGAGACGCGTGAAATCACCACGAAGCAGGCCAGCACCATCAGCATGTAGCCGGTGATGTAATACAGCGCCGCGGCGAAGCCCGGATCGCTGAGGGTGACGAAGCCGACCACGGCATAGCCGGCGTGGGCGATGCCGGAGAAGCCGAGCAACCGTTTGAAGTCCGTCTGGCCGAGCGCGAGAAGATTGCCGTAAAACATCGAGGCGATGGCCAGGCCCGTGAGCAGCAGGGCAATGGTTGCGTGGTCGGGCGTCGCGAGCGAGACCAGACGCACGAGGACGGCGACGGCGCCGATTTTTGGCAGCGAGGCGATGAGGCTCGCCGTCTCGTTTGAGGAGCCCTGGTAGACGTCGGGCGTCCAGAAGTGAAAGGGGAAGATGGCCAGCTTGTAGTAGAGCCCGCAAAACGCGAGGGCCAGACCCACCACGGCGAGCGGGGACTGGATGAGGGGCTTGAGATTGGCCGCCATGAGGGGGAGCGACGTCGTGCCGGTGAGGCCGAACAGGTAGCTCAGGCCGAAGAGCATGAGGCCGTTGGCCGCGACGCCGAACATGATGTACTTGATGGCCGATTCCATCTGGTTGCGCTGGCCCTCGCGTTCGCGGCGCATGGGGACGAGCAGGTAAAGCGGGAAGGAGGACAACTCGAGGGCGATGACCAGCGCGATGAGATCGACGCAACTCACGAGCATCAGGAGGCCGGACACGCTCAGGGTGAGGAAGAGGTAGTATTCCGGCTGAATGCGTTCACGGATGTCGGGGAGGCGCCCACTGAGGAGCAGAATGGCGGTGAAGCCAAAGGCCAGAATCAGTTTCAGCAGCTGCGAGAAGGCATCGACGCGGTAGGCGCCGCTGAAGAGCACCGCCTGTTGGCCCAGGCAGCAAGCGCATGTCACCAATGTGACCAGCGCGGTGACAAGCGCCACGAGCCGCGCGCGCCGGGCCAGGCCTTCGCCGAGGGTGACGAAAAAAAGCACGAGTCCGCCGGCCAGCAGCACGAGCTCGGGGAGAAAGGCCTGGAACGAGGAAAGTGACATAGGCGTTAGACCGAATCGTTCGTATCGCGGCGGTCGCAACCACAGGGGAAACGGCTGATTCTTGACCACGGATGGCACGGATCAGCACGGATAAAGGCCGTCTTCATCCGGGATTGATCCGTGAAATCCGTGGTTAAGTGCCTGGAAAATGAATCGGCCAAATCGCCGCAACGATGAACGACTCGAACCGATGTTAGCATACTCGCGCCGGTTTTGGCCCATGCAACAAGGCCTGCACATGTTGTTTTCCTACGTGCATCTTCAAGCCACGAAATTTGAACAGAAGGCAACAAAGAGAATGAAGAGTCATGCGTCTCGGCTCGCTTCGTTTGCTTCGTTGCCTTCTGTGCAAAGGATTGGAGTTCAAGTTTGGTTGCGGCTGCGCCCCGCCGGATCTCTGTGCCATTGTGGTTCAAGGAGTGGTCCTTTGTTTGCGGCTAGGGCACGGAGGCCGCCTGGCCGGCCTGCTGGAGGAGGTGGAGCACGGTCGCGTGCATGACACGGACGAACGGTTGCGGGTGGAGGCCGATCCAGAAAACGAAGACGAGCAATGGCGCGAGGGTGACGATTTCGCGGAACTCGAGGTCCTTGAGCCCGGAGTGCGCCGGGTTGCTGGTGCCGCCCCAAGCGACCCGTTGCAGCATCCGCAGCGTGTACGCGGCGGCGATGACGACACCGGGCACGACGCAGATCGTCAGCACCTGCGAGCGGGCGAAGCTGCCGGCGAGGACGAGGAATTCGCCGATAAAGCTGTTGGTGCCGGGGAAGGCGAGGGATGAGAGGCAGAACACGCCGAAGAAGCCGGCGAACACGGGCATGAATTTCCCAATCCCGGCGGCGGCGGCCAGTTCGCGGCTGTGCAGGCGCTCATAGATGATGCCGACACAGATGAACAAGGCGCCGGTGGTCACGCCGTGATTGATCATCACGAGCACGGCGCCCTCGAGGCCGCTGGCGTTGAGAACAAAGATGCCGAGCGTGGCAAAGCCCATGTGGCTCACGCTGGAATACGCCACGAGCTTCTTCAGGTCGCTTTGGGCGAGGGCCGTGAAGCCACCGTAGAGAATGGCAATCGCGGAGAGGGCGAGGACGTACGGCGCCAGCGTCTGGGTCGCGTACGGCGTAATCGGCAGGCAGAAGCGCAGGAAACCGTAGGTGCCCATCTTGAGCAACACACTGGCGAGCACCACGCTGCCGGCGGTCGGCGCCTCGACGTGGGCGGCGGGCAGCCACGTGTGGAACGGGAACATCGGAACCTTGATCGCAAAGGACAGGAAGAACGCCGCAAAGACCCAGAGCTGGAGCCCGGGCTCGAAGTTCTGGCCCATCATCCCTTCGAGGGCGAAGCTCCCGGTCTTGATGCGCAGCGCGATCAGCGCGACGAGGAGAAAGATGGAGCCCGCCATCGTGTAGATGAAGAACTTGATCGCGGCGTAGATCTTGCGCGGTCCACCCCAGACACCGATGAGCAGCGTCATCGGGATCAACATTGCCTCCCAAAACACGAAGAACAAAATCGCATCGAGGGCGCAGAACACACCGATCATCGCCGTCTCCATGACCAGCAGGCAGATCATGAACTCCTTCAAGCGGTGCTTGATGTAGTTCCACGACGCGAGCACGCAGAGCGGCATGATCAGCGTCGTCAGCAGCACGAGCAGGAGGCTGATTCCATCGATGCCCAGTTTGTAGTCGACCTTCAGGAAGGGAATCCACGCGACTTGCTCGCGAAATTGAAAATCAGCGGTGTCCGGATTGAAGCGCCACCAGAGCGGCAGCGACAGCGCCGCGATCCCGGTGGTGCAGGCGAGCGTCCACCAGCGCAGCAGGCGCTCGCTGCCAATCAGGGCGGCCCCAGCGGCGGCCACCAGCGGGCTGAAGATCAGCACGCTGAGCAGAGGGAGACCGGAAGTGATGGTGGAAAGTGTCGTCATCGCGCGATGGCGTCAGAAGATCAGGACAAAGATGAGGACGAGGACCGCACCGACGCCGAAGGCCACGGTGAGGTTCTCCTGCAACGCGCCGCGTTGGGCGCTGCGCAGCCGGCCGCCAAAACTACGAATGGTGGCGGCGAAGCCATCGACCGCGCTGTCGATTACGTGGTTGTCAAATACAGCGGACCACCGCGCGGAGACCATGAGCGGCAGCAGTCCGCCCACGCGGTAGATTTCGCCGACGAAATTATCCACAAACTGGATGGGTTTCTGCGCGAGCCAAAGGAAGGCGCGGCCGCCGATGCGGTAGGGCCAGTCGAGGTCGAGGCTGATCTTGGCTTCCGGCTCCAGTTTCTTGATCAGCAGGAAGAAGCCGAGGGCGGTGAAGAGCAGAATCTGCAGCGTCTCGGAAACGTGGTACGCCGTGTACGGATGATAGTCCACGGGGTGGGGCAGCATCCGGTAAAGGTACGGCGTGTAGCAGCCGATGAAGATGCAGAGAAACGCGGTGACGGCCATGGCCGTGATCATGTTCCACGGCGGCTCGGCGGCGCGGTCCCAGGTTTCCTTGGTGCAATGATTTTTTCCAAACCAGATGAAGTACGGAACCTTCAGGCCCGTGTGCAGGAAGGTCCCGGCCGAGGCGAGCATCAGCAGGAACGCGGCCCAGAGCTTGTGATCCTCGAAGCCGGCCTGGACGATCATCGACTTGCTGACGAAGCCGCTGAAGAGCGGAAACGCGGAGATCGAGAGTCCGCCGATGAGCGTGAACAGGAAGGTCCACGGCATCTTCGCGTAGAGTCCGCCGAGCTCCGTGAACTTGCTTTTCCCGGTCATGTGCAGCACGGAGCCGCAGCCCATGAAGAGGAGGCCCTTGTAAAGAATGTGCGCGAAGGCGTGCGCGCAGGCACCGTTGATCGCGAGCTCGGTGCCGAGGCCGACGCCGGCCACCATGTAGCCGACCTGGCTGACAATGTGATAGGCGAGCAGACGGCGGCAGTCGTTTTCCAACACGGCGTAGACCACGCCGTAGAGGGCCATGACGACGCCGAGCACCACGAGGATTTCCATCCCGGCGAATCCGCGGATGAGCGCGTACACGGCGGTCTTGGTGGTAAAAGCGCAGAGAAAGACGGAGCCGTTGAACGTGGCCTCACCGTAGGCGTCGGGCAGCCAGGCGTGCAGCGGCGGCACGGCGGCGTTCAGGATGAAGCCGATCATGATCAGGTAGATCGCCGCGGTGGGATGCTGCACGTCGAAGGCGGCGAAGGCCATGCTGCCCGACGCCTGGTAGTGGAGCATGATGCCAGCGAGCAGGGCCACGCCGCCCGCCATGTGGACGAGGAGATAACGATAGCCCGCACGGAGCGATTCGTCGCGTCCGCGAAACCAGATCAGGAAAACCGAGGAGAGCGCCATGATCTCCCAGAAAAGAAAGAGCGTGACCAAGTCGCCCGCGAAGATGGCACCGAGGGAACCGGCGACATAGATCCACGCCGCGGTGTGTTCGATGGCGCGTTTGACGTGCAGGCCGTACAGCGAGCCGAGGAGGCACATCAGCCCCATGATGTAGGCGAAGACCAGGCTCAGCGCATCCACGCGCCCGAAGATCAGGGTGAATTGCAGAAAGTGGACCTCACCGAACGTGCCCTTGGTCATCGCGACGATGCGCGCGAAGGTGAGGATGGGCACGAGCAGCAGCCAGCCCTGGCGCAGGCGCGCGGGCACCAGCGGCAGCACGAGGCCGCCGACGATCAGGATCAAGGACGGGTGGAGCCAGAAACCGGAGGACTGAGGCCAGAGGTCGGAGGCCAGGGCGCCGATGATGGCGGGAAAATCACTCATCGTAATAATCCTCCCGGGTCATGATCCCGGCGTGGCCAAACGCCTTGGAAACGAGAACTATCACGACACACGCGACGAACCCGAAGGCGGCCCAGAAACCGGGGATGTGCTCGGCCTTCGTGTGCGCGTGCTGTTTGTCGACGAAGTAGGGAATCGCGTCGACGAGCACGAGGAGCACGAGCAGCGCGAGGCAGACCCGGATGACGGTCTTGAGGTGGCGGCGCAGAAATTCGATGAGGCGGAGCAGTTTCATTTCACGACAGCCAGGGCGAATTGCATGAATAAATCAGGATACAAGCCGAGGAGTACCGAGATTGCGGCGGTGAGGCAGAGGGGGATCACCATCGCGAGCGGCGCCTCGTGGTGGTGATGGCGGGCGTCTTCGGCGGACGGTTGGCCGAAGAAGCCGTGGTAGATTACCGGCACGAAATAGGCGGCGTTCAGGAGCGTGCTGGCGACGAGCACGATCATGATGCCGATGGCTCCGGCATCGAGGGCGCCGATCAGCAGATAGAGTTTGGAAATGAATCCGGCGACGGGCGGCGCGCCGATCATGCTCAACGCGGCGACGGAGAAAGCGCCAAACGTCCAAGGCATCGCGCGGCCGAGGCCGTTCATCTCGGAGATGTTCTTTTTGTGCGTGGCCACGTAGATGGCACCGGCGCAGAAGAACAGGGTGATCTTGGAAAACGCGTGATTGGCGATGTGGACCAGCCCGCCTGCCACGGCGGTGGGGGTGAGCAGGGCCACACCGAGGATAATATAGGACAGCTGGCTGACGGTGGAGTAGGCGAGTCGCAGCTTCAGGTTATCCTTGCTCAGCGCGATGATGGAGGCGCCGAGAATCGTGATGGAGACAAAATACGCGGTGGGCATTCCGAGGTTGAGCCGGTCCATGAGATCCACGCCGAAGACGTGGAGCATCACGCGGACAGTGGAGAACACGCCGACCTTCACCACGGCGACGGCGTGGAGCAGCGCGCTGACAGGCGTGGGCGCCACCATGGCACCGGGCAGCCAGTGGTGGAGCGGCATGATGCCGTTCTTGGCGAAACCGAGGATGCAGCAGATGTAGAGAACGGTGATGACGCCGTTGTGGGCGCTCGCGGGCAAAATGCCGGAGTGGACGTTGGTGGCGAAATCGAGCGTGCCGGAGAGCACATAGATCAGCACCATGGCTGGGAGAATCAGGCCCTTGGCCGTGGTGGTCAGGTAGGTGAGGTACTTCCGGCCGCCCTCGTAACCCTCGGCGTCCTGATGGTGCGCAACGAGCGGGTAGGTGGTGATGCTGACGATCTCGTAGAAAAGATAGAGCGTGAGAAGATTGTCCGAGAACGCGCAGCCCATCGCGCCGAAGAGGGCGAGGGCGAAGCAGGCGTTGAACCGCGTCTGCGCGTGTTCCTCGAGGGTGCGCATGTAACCCGCCGCGTAGAAGACCGTAAGGATCCAGAGGAACGACGCGGCGACCGCGAAGATCATTGAGAGGGGGTCCGCGCGCAGGGAGAAGCTCAGACCGGGCAGGAGCTCGAAAAGTGTGCAGCGTGGAGTGCGGCCCGCGAGGACGTCGGGGATTAGCGATATCACCACGCCAAAGAGCGTCACCGCGGCGAGGAACGAGCAGGCCTCGCGGAGGTTGGGGCGCTTGCCAGAGGCCATCACCAGCCCCGCTCCGACGAGCGGAGCGAGAATGGCCAGCAGGAGGCGGAGGTCGGAGGGCGCAGTCATGTCCACAGGTTCCGAGTTCCTAGTGCGGGCTTTGGGATGACTGGGTTGACCGGCGGCCGTGCGCTCCGGTTATCACTACCGGCGATACGCGGCTGCGACAAAGCGCAGCCCTCCGAAAAAAGGGATGCGTCTCCTTTCGGAGGGCGCCGCTTTGTCGGCGCCGAAAGGCGGGGACGAACTGGCGCGCGCAGCGCTGCTTAAGCCGCCGGGCAGGGGGACCGCTGGCGATTGCAAGCGAGACTTGAAGAGGAGGTTTGGCGTTCATCGCGGTCTTGCCCGGCGGCTTGGCTAGCCTTTCAGCTCCGACATGTCGCCCGAGTGGATCGAGCGATAGTTGCGGTAAACCGCGATGATGATGCTTAGGGCGATGGCAACCTCGGCGGCGGCGAGGCCCATGATGAAGAGGACGAAGATCTGGCCCACCGTGGGGTCGGGCGCAAAAAAGCGATTCACCGCCAGGAGATTTAGCGAGGCGGCGGAGAAGATCAGTTCGCCGGCGATGAGCATGCCGATCAAGGTCCGGCGTCGGATCAGCCCATAGATGCCGACTACGAGGAGAAACGCGGCGACGACGAGGTAAACGCCGGGCTGTTGGTGAAGTTGCAGGAGATTCATTCTTTGGTCCTCCCGGAGCGGGCCACCACCAGCGCCCCCAAGATGGCGACGAGGAGCACGACGGAAATCAGCTCGAAGGGCAGGCTGTAGGTGGTGAGCAAGGCGGCTCCAATCGCAGGCACCGAGCCGTCGTTCACGCGAATGGGTGTCGTCGGCCACGGTCCGGCGAGACCCAACCGCGAGAGCGCCAACCAGAGTGCGAGACACAAGAGCAGCGCGGAACCACCCCACAGAATGGCGTGGCTGCGCTTCTCCTGATGCGGCGGCTCATCGGTCTCGGAGAGCATGACACCGAAGACAATCGTGACGCAGACCGCGCCGACGTAGACGAGGATCTCCATCAGCGCCAGAAACGGACTGTGCAGGAAGTAATAGAGCCCCGCCAGGCCGACGCAGCAGATCATGAGTCCGCACACCCCGCGGATGAGTCGGGTAGAGAGCGCAGCGATCAGCGCGCCGACCACAGTGATTCCAACGACGAACGCAAAGATAACGACAACGAGGTAATCCGCGAACGGGAAGGGTTTCATGTCGACTTCTGTTCCGGGACCTGGGGCGGGGCCCCGACGGTCGTTGCAGACCCGGCGACCGGCGGTGTCGTCGCGGGAACGGATGAGACGGTTGCAGCGCTAGCAGATGCGGATGCCGGAGTTGTCGGTGCGGAGGCAGATGCCGACGGGCTTGCGGCGACCGGATTTCCGGCGGCCGGGAGGCCGGTGCTTGCGGCCGTGGCGGGCGCCGGTTGCGGCGTTGGGTGATTTTTGGTCCAGACCGCGGCTTCACCCTGCAAATTCTTGACCAGATCAATGCGACCGAAGTCTTCGCGGTTTCGGCTGACGACATTGTAGTCCTTGGAATATTCGATGGCGTCGCTCGGGCAGGCCTCGACGCACGAGCCGCACAGGCTGCACGTGGTGAAATCCAAAACATATTCCGTCACGGACTTCTTTTTTTCGCCCTCGCGCTTCAGCCCTTCGACATCGATGCAATCGCTGGGGCACGCGCGGACGCAGAGATTGCACGCCGTGCAGCGCGACTTGCCGGTCGCTGGATCGAGGATGAGCTTTACGTGACCGCGGAAGCGCCCGGGCATTTTGAGCGTTTCATGCGGGTACTGGACGGTGATGAGGGGCTTGGCGGCCTCGCGCGCGGTGATGCGCATGCCCACCAGCAGACTCTTGAAGCCGCCGAGAGTTTCCCGAAGGACGGTAAGCATGCTCATGGGGTGCTCCTTTTGCAGCGCGTCTGTCCCGCCGACGTTGTGCGGCGAATCGACCGTGGCGTCCGCCAGACAGACACCGTACAACCGAACGCGCGTGGGTTCATCATGGGGGCCATGGGTCAGAAGAGTTTGGTCATCAGCACCGGCAGTTTCATCATCGCGCCGGTCAGCAGCAGCGTGACCAGGGAGAGCGGAATGAGGATCTTCCAGGAGAGATTGAGGAGGCTGTAGAATTGGGTGCGCGGGAAGGTCCAGCGGATCCAGATAACGGTGAAGATGAGCCCGTACATTTTCAGGAGGAACCAGACGGGGCCCCACCAACCGCCCGAGAGCGCGCCAAACGGGCTCTGCCAGCCGCCGAGAAAGAGGATGGTGGCGAGACAGCAGCCGACGACGATGTTGGCGTACTCGGCCATGAAGAAGACGCCGAAGCCCATGCCACCATACTCGGTGAACGCGCCGGCCACGAGTTCACTCTCAGCCTCGGCCATGTCGAAGGGCGCGCGATTGGTCTCGGCGAGCATGCAGATGAAAAAGATGAGAAACGTCACCGGCATGAGCGGATTCACCCAGATCTTGAAAACGTTCCAGTGCCAGAACCAGCCGGCCTGCTGCTTGATGATCTCGTTGAGGTCCATGGTGCCGGTCACCATCAGCAGCGTGATGACGACGAGCAGCATCGGGATTTCGTAGGCGACGTTTTGCGAAACGACGCGGGCGGATGAGATGATGGCGAACTTGTTGCGCGAGGCCCAGCCGCCGAGCATGAGCGCCATGACGTTGATGGAGCCGAACGAGAAGACCAGGAGCAGACCCACGTTGAGGTTGCGCGCGACGATGTCCTCGCCGAACGGAATCGTGGCGAGACACATCAAGGGCGGCGCCATCACCATGAGCGGGGCCGCGCGGAACAGCAGGGCGTCGGTGCCGGGTGGCACGATGATTTGCTTGGCGAGGAGCTTGATGCCGTCGGCGAGCGGCTGCAGCACGCCCCCCCAGCCGGCCTCGTTGGGGCCGGGCCGGCGCTGGATGCGCCCGGCGCCCTTGCGCTCGGCGAGCACCAGGTAGGCGGCGTTGGCGCCGACGAACGCGCAGATGCCGACGAGGTAGAGCAGGATCCGGATGGGCTCGAGGGCGAGGAAGCTCATTAGCGGTCGATGTCGGGAATGACCAGGTCGAGGCTCCCCATCATCGCGAGGGCGTCGGGGAGGATCATGCCTTTGCTCGCCTCCTCGTAGAGACTCAGGTTGGAGAAGGACGGGGTGCGCAGCTTTACGCGGTAGGGCACTTCCTTGCCGTCGCTCACGATGCGCACCATGAACCGGCCGCGGGCGGCCTCGACGGCGTAACACGTGTCGCCGGCGGGCAGCTTCAACACGCGCGGCACCTTGCCGATGAACGGTCCCTCGGGCAGGCCGTCGAGCGCCTGTTCGATGATGCGGAGACTTTCCTCCATCTCATCCATGCGCACGAGGTAGCGCGCCATCGAGTCGCATTCCGGGTAGACCGGAATCTTGAAATCGAATTTCGGATACACTGAGTAGGGCTCGGCCCGGCGTACGTCGTAGGAGACGCCAGCGCCGCGGATGACCGGGCCGGTGGCGCCGTAGCGCCGGCACATCTCCGCGTCGATCCGGCCGATGTCGGTGAGGCGCTTGCGCAGGATGATGTTATCGGTGACGAGGTCGCGATACATCTGCAGCCGCGGCTTCATGTGCGTTACGAACTCGCGCGTGCCTTTGAGGAAGGCCTCGTCGACGTCGTTGTAGAGCCCGCCGAAGCGATAGTAGCAGTAGGTCAGTCGTGCGCCGCAGAGGCCTTCGAGCAGGTCGAGGATTTTTTCGCGATCGTCGAAGGCGTAGAGGATCGGGGTGAAGCCGCCGAGGTCGAGCAACAGCGCCCCCCACCAGACCATGTGGCTCGAGATGCGGTTGAGTTCGGAGGTGATGACGCGGACGTATTCCGCGCGCGGGGGCACTTCGATTTTCGCGGCCCGCTCCACGGCGCCGACGAAGGCGTGCGTGTAGTGCATCGCGGAGAGGTAATCGATGCGGCTGGTGTTGGGGAGAAACTTGGCCCACGAGCGGTTCTCGCCCATCTTCTCGTGCATCCGGTGGATGTAGCCGATGACCGGTTCGGCGCGCTGGATCCACTCGCCATCCATCGTCATCAACACGCGCAGCACGCCATGGGCGGCCGGGTGTTGCGGCCCGAGGTTGAGCACGAAAGTCTCGTGCGACGGATCGCCGGACGAACTGGTGGAAAGGGAATCCTTTTGAGCGATCACGGTTTGTAATCCTTCAGGAGCGGGTGGAAGTCGGCGTCCTCCGGGAGAAGGAACGGCTTGAGATTCGGGTGTCCGGCAAAACGAATTCCGAAGAAATCATGCGTCTCGCGCTCGTGCCAGTTGGCGCCGGGGAACACGCCGGCAATGGTCGGCAGTTCCGGGTTGGCTCGGGGCAGGCGGGCGCGGACGACGACCCGGAGGGGCGACGTCGGATGAAAGTAGTCGTAGACGACCTCCATCTCGTGCTGGGCGATCCAGTCGACGCCCGTGATGGTGTCCAGGGCGAACCCGGCCCGGTCGAGGATTTCGGCGGCCGCGACGACTTGAGGTGGGGTGACGGTGGCGTCGAGGTGGTAGCCCTTGAGGGCGTGATCGACGGACTGGATCGAGTTTGGCGGCGGAGTCGCCACAGTGACCGGAGCGGCTGGAGCCGGGGTCGCCGACCCCGGAGCGGCCTCAGCTGGGGTGGCGACCAAGCGAACGGCGGTCGGAGCAACCGCCGGCGCCGCACTTCCGATCAGCGCGGTGAACTGGTCCGTGAGGTACGCGAGTTTAGGATTCATTCTTGCAGTTTCGCGACCGGGAAACGGCGTTTGCCGGTGATTTTCTCCTCCAGCTTCAGGATGCCTTCGATCAGCGCCTCGGGGCGCGGGGGGCAGCCGGGCACGTAGACGTCGACGGGAAACAACTGGTCGACGCCCTCGATGACGGCGTATTGGCCTGGGTACTTGAAGGGGCCGCCGGAGAGGGCGCAGTTGCCCATCGCGATGACCCACTTGGGTTCGAGCATCTGATCGTAGAGGAGCTTTACGGCGGGTGCCATTTTCTTGTTCACCGTGCCCGCAACGATCATCACGTCAGCCTGGCGCGGGGAGGGGCGAAACACCTCGGCGCCGAAGCGGGATAGATCGAAGCGGGCCATGCCGGCGGCCATCATTTCGATGGCGCAGCAGGCGAGACCGAAGGTCAGCGGCCAAAGTGAGTTCGCGCGACCGAGGGCCAGCAAATCGTCGAGCACGGCAAATTTGACGATTTGCGAGCACTCGACCGGGATCTCCGGGTGGGGGTTGCCGTTCAGTGACGTTTCCATTCGAAGACTCCTTTTTTCCAGGCGTAAACGATGACGAGGGAGAGAATGCCCACGAAGATCACGAGCTCGACAAAATCGCGGATTTCAAAAAGCCGACCGTATACCAGAGCGACGGGAATCAGGAACAGGACATCGACGGCAAACGCCACGAAGACCAGGGCGTAGAGGTAGTAGACGGCGCTGTAGCGGATCCACGCATCGCCGATTGGCTCCATGCCGCATTCGATGGCCTGGCCGGTCTTGCCGAGGGTGTTGCGCGTCCAGCGCGGGGCGAGAAAGTAGACGAGGACAAACGGGCCGAGGGCGAACGCGAAACCTCCGAGGCAGAACGCCAGGATGTAAATCAGATCGCCTTGGAGGGTTTCGTTCATGGTTGCGACTGGGTGGGTACCATTGGCCGATTGGAGTGTGGGTGCGGTTCAATCATGGCAGGGAGCGGACGGCGCCGCATCGCACGCCTTGCCCTTCAATCCGCATTAATTGCGGGACTTGGTGGGCCCCCTGCCGCATCGATTGCCAAATGCTCAAGGAGGTCACGGTGTGAGCCAAGTGACTCAAAGGACAAAGGGGACCCAAGTGATTTTTTCGCAGAGCTGGTGCTGGCAGTTCTTCCGTCGCTTGCGCCTCTTCGGTGCCTACCCCATGCTGAACCCCATGCCCGAGCATTTCATTCCACCACACGGCGGCTACGAGAATCTCCTCTCATTCCAGAAAGCCCGCATTGTCTATGATGGCACGGTGCGCTTCTGCGAGCGCTTCGTGGACAAACGCTCCCGCACGACCGATCAGATGGTGCAGGCCGCCCGCTCCGGGAAGCAGAATATCCTCGAGGGCAGCCAGGCATCAGGCACGTCCAAGGAAACCGAAATCAAGCTCACCAACGTCGCCCGGGCCAGTCTGGAAGAATTGCTCGAAGACTATCGCGATTTCCTACGGGTTCGCCGTCTTGAGGAGTGGACCAAGGAGCACTCCCATACGCGGCGGCTCCGGCAACTGAACCGCACACCCAACGCCAACTACGACACGTTCAAGAAGGGTATCGAGCACTCGGACCCTGCAATCGCCGCCAATGTGATGATTGGCCTGATTAAGCTGACCAACTACCTGCTCGACCAGCAACTCCGCCAGTTGGAGCAAGCCTTTCTCAACGAAGGCGGCCTGCGCGAGCGCATGACCCGCGCCCGTCTCGCCGAACGCGCCAGACAAAACCGCCGATGAAATTCTTCCGCAGCCCCTTGCGTCCCTGCGGTCCCTTTCGTCGTTTTTGTCCCTGGAAGATCGCCCCCTGAAACTCCCTCGTTATCTCCAAGCCAAAAACCAAACCTACGCCGCCACCGGCTTCGGCTGCAGCACTTCCTGCCGCTCGCGGATCTGTTGGTCGTAGGTGGGCGGCGGATTCGGGTTGCGATAGAACACCCCGGTGTAGAGCTCCGTGCCGTAACCTTGGGCGAGATCCATCGCGCGCAGCCGGTTGGCCGGATCGTGGCCCTCGGCCGCGAGTTTGCGCATCCTGGTTTTCTGGACCTTCATCTGATCCTCGGGATCGCCGAACGTGACGCACGGCGACTGGATGTTGACGAAGGAGAATCCTGGATACCGGATGGCCTCCTCGATCATCTTGGACAGACCTTCCATGTCGGCCGGCACGCCTTGGGCGACGAAACCCGCGCCGTAGGCGAGGACGTAGAGGAGCGGGTTCACCGGTTCCTCGATGCTGCCATAGGCACTGGTGGGGGTCTTGGACCCGCGGGGTGTGGTCGGGGACAACTGGCCCTTCGTGAGGCCGTAAATATGGTTGTCCATCACGATGTACGTGAGATCGAGATTGCGGCGGATGGCGTGCGGCACGTGGCCGCCGCCGATCGAGAAACCGTCGCCGTCGCCACCGGCGACGAGCACGAGCAGATCGGGGTTGGCCATCTTGATCCCCTGGGCGATCGGCAGCGCGCGTCCGTGCACGGTGTTGAAACCGTACGCCGTCGTGTAGCCGGGAATGCGGCTCGAACAGCCGATGCCCGAGACAAAGGCGATCTCGTGGGGCGGGCGTCCGATGTTGATCAGGGCGCGGTAGAGTGCCGTGACGACTCCATAATCGCCACAGCCCGGGCACCAGATCGGCTTCAGGTTGCTGCGGAAATCTTTGACCGTGAGTGGCAAGGCGGCCGGCGTGCAGCCGCAGTCGGTGTGGGTTGATGACATGGCGTTAGAATACTGTCGGGTTGTGAGTTTGAAGATTCGCTGGTTGCGGTGGAGCCCAAGGTGCAATTACGCCGAGCAGCTAGCGGGAATAATTCACACCTTAATCAAGCCAAGGCATTGCCACAGAGGACACGGAGCCCAGCCACAGAGGCCACAGAGCAAGACTGCGTGTTTGGCTCTGTGAACTCTGGGTCCGAACTCTGTACGCTCTGTGACAAGAAATCTTCACGAAAAGTGCGATTGATGTGGGCTAGTGGGTAGGTACCGTGCCCACAGACGCGGCCGATGCTGATGCGTGAGTTAGTTGGATTATCTTCCGGAGGACTTCGTCTGGCGTGATGGGATTCGCGCCACTCTTGGCCATGGCGGCGAAATTTTCCGGCACGCTCGCCCACATCCGGATGATACGATGCAGCTGGCCCTGATGTGACTGCTCCACCACCAGGCAGTGTCGCAGCGAGGCGAAGAAGTCATGGTACACGTCTTCCGCCACCGGGTAGACGAGCTTGGGGATCAGGAGCTTTACGCTCACGCCCTGCGCCCGGGCCGCGCGCACCGCTTCCAACGCGACACCCGCAATGCTACCCCAGCTGATCAGGCCCACGGTGGCATCCGCATCGCCTTCCTGCACGAAGAGGCTGCGCCGCTGTTTCAGCGGATCCAGCTTGTGGAGTCGCTTGTCGTTCATCCGGGCGTGCATCTCGCCGCTGCTGCTGGGCGCACCGCGCTCGTTGTGTTCGATGCCGGCGGCGAGGTAGCTGCCGCCCTTCATCCCCGGATGGCTGATCGGGCTGACGCCGGATTCCGTCATCTGAAAACGCGTGTAATCCACCAGTTGCTGCTCGGTCGGTTGCAGCCGATCGACCAGGTGGAATCGCGAGGTGTCGACCGGATCGATGACGTCCTTGCGCTGGGCGATCTCCTGATCGGAGAGCACAATGACCGGAGTCTGGAATTCCTCGGCGATGTTGAACGCCTCGACAGTGACGCCGAACACATCCTCGACGCTGATCGGGGCAAGGATCGGGCGGACGGTGTCGCCATGTGCGGAAAACGCGGCGGCGAACAGGTCCGCCTGTTCCGACTTGGTCGGCAGCCCGGTGGACGGACCACCGCGCTGCACGTTGACACACACGAGTGGTAGTTCGACCACGCTGGCGAGGCCGAGCACCTCGGCTTTCAAGGACAAGCCCGGGCCGGAGGTGGCGGTCATCGCCTTGCGCCCGGCGTACGACGCGCCGACGGCGGCCGCGATGCCGGCGATTTCATCCTCGGCCTGCAGGAGCGAGCCCCCGTGCTTCCAGATTTCCTTCTGCAGATGCTGCATGATCTCAGTGGCGGGCGTGATGGGATAACCGCCGAAGAACTTGCAGCCGGCGAACAGCGCGGCCGAGGCGCACACCTCGTTGCCGTCGGTCACTTCACGTTTACCGCCAGTCATTGCCGGTGGGGCCAAACGTTTCTCCTGACCCAGGGGATGTTGTTCGGCGTATTCGAATCCGGCGGTGTAGGCCCGTTCGTTGCCGAGGAGAATCTCAGCGCCTTTTTTCCCGAATTTTCGGCGGATGCCCTCCAGGATGGCCTGGCGGCCGAGACCGAACCAGCCGGCGAGGAGTCCGAGGACGACATTGTTCTTCGCCTGGAGCGTGCCGGCCGCTTTCATCGCGAGATCGGCCATGGGCACCGCGAGGACGATGGCTGGTCTTACTTTCAGCGGAATGGCGGCGGGCTCGATTTTGGTCTTGGTCTCGTAAATCACCACGGTGTCCGGGCCGACCGGGAGTTCATCGCCGAAGCGCAGGAAGTCCTCCCAATTGAGCACGACGGCGACATCGAGGGTGCCGCCCGGATTGAGGACGGGTGTCGTGGCCACGCGCAAACGGCAGGAGGACTCTCCGCCGCGAATCTGGGAACCAAAGCTCTTGGTCAGGATGGCGTAATACCCTTCGCGGGCGGAGGCGCCGATGAGGGATTCGCCGGCGGAGACAATGCCGTCTCCGCCTGAGCCGGCCATGCCGATAATCAGGTCGTTCGTCACGAGTGGGGGCGGGGCTCAGACCCCGTCGTTGCCAATTGACGCCGTCGCGCAGACTCCGAGGGCCTCTTCCGCGAGGGCGATTTCCTCCGCCGACAGCGGTTGCCGCTGCACATACGAGAGACCGGAGTCCTCGTTGCGCGCGAAGAACTCGGGCGCCATCACCCGGCACTGGTCGCAGTCGATGCAAGTTGTGTCGATGTAGTAGCGCCCGGGGACGTTGTCCGGGGTGCGATCGGAAAAAGTTGCCATGCGCAAACCCTACCACCGGGGTCCGGAATCTGCCGTGCAAAGCCTGAGATTTACTACGCAGATTTTGGCCTGTTGATCGGAGAGCGGATTTTCCGGCGGATCGGATCCGGGACGAGTTTTAGCCACGCTGCGCCGACGCTCGAGCGCTACGTATTCTTCGTTGGCCGTGCTCTTCGCCCCACTGCGGCGCTGCCGGCTTGACCCCGTCGGTCCGTCGGCTTAGTAGATTTTCGATGCAAACTACGTATTCCATCACTGCCGCCCAGGCCAAATTTCCCGCCGTCGTCCGCGCCGCGCAAAAAGGCAGGGTGGTGGGAGTGACGAAGCACAACGAGACCGTCGCTTTCGTGATTTCACGGGAGCGGATGGAAGGCATCGCCGAGACGATGGAACTCCTCGCCGATCCCGCCTTCGTCCGCGCCTGGAGGGCGGACAAGGCCGGCAAGGGCAAGTTATACCCAGCTTCTGCCCTTGCCGACTGAAGTACAAGTCCGTCAACAAGTGCGCGACTACCAGCGCACGCTGGCCCCCGAACCGCGCCGGGCTCTGAAGGCCGCGATCCTCGGCCTGGCGCACGGCCGGGGAGACACCAAGCCGCTCGAGGATAACTTGGCCGGCTACTACCGGCTTCGCGTCGGCACCCACCGGGTGGTTTACCGCCATGTGTTGGACGGTTCGATCGTCTGCGTATACGCGGCCGCCCGCTCGATCGTCTATGAAGTCATGGCCGCCCGGCTCCGCGACTTCATCGATCCACAGGATTGACCCCGCCTCTGCCGCACACTTTCGGCCGCATTCAATGGACGAGCCGCCCGGCTCCGGTTTGCGGTCAACCGCAATGCGCGAGGTGGCTCCGTCAGCGCCCCTTTTCTTAGCATCAAACGATCAGATCGAACTGCCGCTGGCCGATCGGAAACAATGAACTCGCAAGTGCCGGCCCTCCTCGAAAAGGTAGGACCGTTCCCGGCGCCACCCACTTTCCCCCGACCATGTCCGAATCCGCAGGTAAAGCCGTCTTCCTCAGCTACGCGTCGCAAGATGCGGTGGCGGCGACGCGCATTTGCCAGGCGCTGGGCGCGGGCGGCGTCGAAGTTTGGTTCGACCAAAGCGAACTTGGCGGCGGCGATGCGTGGGATGCCAAAATCAAAAAGCAGATCCAGTCCTGCGCGTTGTTCGTGCCGGTGATTTCGGCGAGCACCCAGCAGCGCGAGGAAGGTTATTTTCGCCGGGAGTGGAATCTGGCGGTGAACCGCACGTTGGACATGGCGCAGGACAAGGCGTTCTTGATGCCCGTGGTGATCGACGACACCACCGACGCTGCCGCCCGTGTGCCTGACAAGTTCCGTGAAGTGCAGTGGACCAAGTTGCCAGGAGGCGTAACCTCGACGGCGTTCGTGACCCGTGTGCAAAAACTGCTGGCCGGTGCGGGCGCACCGGCCGCAACCGCCGCGCCCGTTACCTCGCACCCGGGCGCGCAGACTCTGGCCGTGAAGCCAGGCTTGCCGCTCTGGGCCACCGCCACGCTCGGCGCCGCGGTGCTCGCGCTGGTCGTTTACTTCGCGCTGCGGCCGGCCGGCAGGGAGACAGCCTCAGCCCCAAGGACGATCGCTGAATCGAAGCCAGCGCCGGCGGCGGCTGCTGTTCCCGCCGCGGCCGTGCCAAGTGCAGTCGCCCCGGCGCCGCTCGCCACGGACAAATCCATCGCGGTGTTGCCGTTTGAAAACATGAGCGATGACAAGGATAACACGGCGTTTTTCTCCGACGGCATGCATGAGGATATTCTCATCCACCTCTCCAACATCCCAGGGCTGCGCGTCAATTCGCGCACGTCAGTGATGGAGTATCGCAGCACGACGAAAAAGATCCCGCTGATTGCACGCGAACTGGGCGTCGCCTACATCTTGGAGGGCAGCGTGCGCCGGGCGGGCAATCAATTGCGCATCACCGGTCAGCTGATCCGCGCGGCGAACGACGAGCATCTCTGGGCGAAGAGCTACGACCGCGAACTCTCGTCGAAGGAAATTTTCACGATCCAAGCCGCCCTCGCCACCGAGATCGCCGGCGCGCTGCAGGCGGTAATTTCACCGGAGACGAAGAAGCTCTTGGAGCGCCGGCCGACCGAAAATCTCGCGGCCTACGATTTGTGGTTGCAGGCGCGTGCGATTCTCCATCGACGCGCCCAGGCCCTGAGCGACGACTCTCGTCGTGAAAGAGTGTCGTTGCTCGAGCGGGCCGTGGCGTTGGATCCGCGTTTCACGGTTGCTTGGTGCGATCTCAGCGATGCGTTCGGGAGAGGATCTGCGGAGGCGCTGGCCCGGTCAAGACCGGCACTCGATACCGCCTTGAGGCTCGACCCCGAGGCGCCCGAGGTCTCCCGCAGCCTCGGTTGGTTTTATGTTGTGGGAATGAGGGATTTAGACCGCGCCAAGGCGGCGTTTGAAAAATCGATACGTCTCCAACCCAACGCCCCCGAAGCCCACAACGGACTTGCCCGTGTCCAGAGGGAACAAGGGCTTTGGCGGGAAGCGTTGGACAGCAGCCGAACAGCCGTGCAACTGGATCCATCCCGTCCCAACACAACATGGCCGTTGGCTGGGGCGCTCCGTGCCGTCCGTCGCTTCGAAGAAGCATTGGTGGTGCAGCGCCGGCTCGTGGAGATGGCGCCCGACGATTTGGCGTATGCTTACACCCTCGCACGGATTCCTTTTCTGGCGCGGGGATCGGCGCGCGAACTTGAGGCATTTTTCGAGCGACTGTCTCCGGAGCAGTCGAACTCAGACGACGGCAAGCGTGTCCGTGCAGAGTGGGCCATGGCCCACGGGAAATTGGAGGAAGTGGTGCGGTCCGCGTCCGCGCTCGACGCGGCAATTGCATTGGCGGCCAAAGGAAACACGGCCGCCGCCCGCGCTCGGATCAGCGACGATGCCGACGAGGCTCGAACCCGGGTGAATGACGCGACAATGAGAAGGGTGGATTGGACGCGCCTCGCAAAAATGGAAGCTCTCCTCGGCCGTCGGGAAGAAGCGCTGCGCTGCTTTCTCCGGGCAAAGGAGATTGATGCCACAGGACGACAGCCAGAAGGCGCCTCGAGCGCCGTTCCGAGCGCGGAGGCCTTTGTGGAGTCATGGACGGGGCACAAGGAAGCGGCGATCGCGATCTATGCCCGGCTGCTCGCGATTCCGAATTCAGGATGTTATGTGTTCGAGATGCGACTCGACCCCACCTATTTCCCGCTGCGCGGCGACCCGCGGTTCGAGGCCCTGCTCAACGATCCGAAGAACAACACGCCGTTGTTTTGAGGTGCCCCGCTCGATCGTTTTTCGCTGGCTTGGGATTATCCTGAAACCCGCAGTTGGTCCTGGCGCCTCTCCGCCCTTCTCGCCTCGGGAGAACCAGCATTCATGGCCCCCGACTTACGGCAATTGCGTGATAAGTCTCTTCACGTGTTGAAAGTTCCTTGTTTCCATCAGGTGGGCAGCGTGCCCGGAGTCTCGGCCCGCGATGGCATTGAGGAGGTCTCCCGCGGATTTGCGGATGCGGCTGTCGGGGTTCAGGTTTCGGTTATCCTGAAGCTCCTCGATTTCCTCCGCTCCCAAGGTCGCACCCTCAGTCCACTTGACTCGCAACACGCCCAAGGGGCATCTTGGGTCATTCCAATTCCACAGGTTTGATTTTCTGTCTAAGGTCGACATTCGGCGTTGCGAGCGGAAGAAGATGTGCCCGCCCCAATTTTTTGGCAAGATTGGCGAATGCCAGCTCGGCAAGTTTCTCGTACGTCGTATCCGGCATAAACTCCGCAATAAATGCTCGGGTGTTCGCGTCGATGGCGTCCGTCGCAATTGCCATCGGCCCCGTGCCTTTGGTATAGCGAAATGGGTTCTCCGTGAGGAGTTTTTTCAGCGTGTCCTCCGTCGGCTGCAGGGCCGAGACGATCGCTTTGATGTCCGGCCAGTCCCTTTCCGCAAAATCCCGGTCGCTCCAACGCAGCAGCTTTTGCATGATGGTGTCCAGGGGATGCATAAGCCGGAACTCGAGTCCGGTTGGCCCGATGGCAATCGAGGTTCGCGCTTGCCAGTCCCCCATGAGCGAGAGGGCTGATTCGTCAAGGAACTCAACCCGATAGTCCCAGTGGAGGTTTTCCCTGCTCAAGAATTCTTCAATCGGTTCCCGGGCTACGATATCGATATCTTCGGTCGTCCGATTGGGGATCAGGGTCAGGGCGAGCGATACCCCCCCGCAAATTGTATAGGGGAAACGCCGCCCTCCGCTGGCTTCGTATTTCCTGATTCCAACCTCCAGGGTGGCGAGCGTGGAGAGTATCGCCGGGTCGATCGGGATGTGGTCAATCTTACCGGTCTGATAAATAACCGCGATGTCTTCAACCCGCACGGAAGTTTCCGTGCCGGCGAATTTAAGGGCGACACCGTCTGGCCGGGCTTCGATTTCGGTGGTGGCCAAAACCATCTGGTTTTTTAGAACCACGATGTGATTTCCTGAAATTGTTTTCACGTTTACGATGCGAAGAAACAGACCTCAGGTCGCTTGCTGTCAACCTGCAGGTTTTCGTGCGGCGTGAAAACCCAACGCGAATCCAACGTCACGTCGTGCGTGATAGCAGCTGTAGAACAATCGAGGGGGAAAGTCCCAGCAGCAGAAGCAAGAGCGCGGTCACGACGAGCACGATGCCGGCGTCGGCGGGCACCTTGAGGCGCGCGGCGGATCCGGCCGGCGGCGCCACCAGCGCCTGCTTGAGGATGAGCAGATAATAGTAGAGCGCGACGGCGCTCATCGCAATGGCGAGGAGCGCGAGCCAGCCCGTCGAAGTGGCGAGACCGCCGGATTTCAGGGCCTCGGCAAACACGATGAACTTGCCGAAAAACCCCGCGAGCGGCGGAATCCCTGCGAGCGACAAAACAAAGATCGCCAGGCAACCCGCGAGCAACGGCGAGCGGCGGTGCAGTCCGGCCAAGTCGGTGATATTCTGACACGAGCCGGCGCGGTCGACAACGGCGATGACGCCGAAGGCGCCGACCGCCGCGAGCCCGTAGGTGACGGCGTAATAAAAAAGCGGCCCGGGGCCGGCGCGACCCGCCACCATGACCCCGAGCAGCAACCCGCCCGCATGGCCAATGGCCGAGTACGCGAGCAGCCGGCGGACATTCGATTGCGCCAGCGCCGCGACATTGCCGAGCACCAACGAGACTGCGGCGATGATGGCGACGACGGGCAGCCAGGAAGGCATCGAGGAATGACCTGGAGCCGCCCCGAAGCCGCCCCAGAGGAGACGGACAAACAGCGTGAAGCCGGCGAGCTTCGAGGCGGATGCGATGAGGGCGGCCGAGGACGCCGGGGCTCCCTGATACACGTCGGGTGCCCAGAGGTGAAACGGCGCGGCGGCGGCTTTGTAGCCGAACCCGACCAAGATCATCACGAGCGCAACGACAAGCAAAGTGCTGGCCGGTTGCGTGCCGATCTGGCGCGAGATTTCCAGGAGCTCGATCGAACCGGTCAGCCCGTAGATCAGGCTGAAGCCGAAGAGGAGAAAAGCCGCGGAGATTCCGCCAAACAGGAAATACTTGAGTGCGGCCTCCGCGGATTCACGGCGGGACTTGTCGAAGCCGGCGAGCACGTAGAGCGAGAGGCTGGCGAGTTCGAGGGCGAGAAAGGCGAGCAGCAGCTGTTGCGCCGCCGCCATCAAGGTGAAGCCGGTGGTGGCGAACAGGAGCACGGCCACATACTCGGCGGGATTGGGCAGGCGCACGACGTCGCCACACATCGCCACCGTCAGCAACGCCAGCCCCAGCACGCCCAACCGCGTGGCGAAGGTGAGAGGATCGAGGGTCAAGACTCCGCCAAACATCGGGCCACCGCAACCCACCATGATGACGGCGAACATTGCGCCCACGAGGGCAACCACCCCGATCAAGCTGGCGGCAGTCATCCGGACGGCCTGACCACGCCCGCGGCAGGCGATGAGATCGACGCCGAGCACGACCAAGGCGCCGACGACGAGGCACGCCTCGGGAAGCAACGCACGCAGCAGTTCGGAGTAGTTGACGCTCACGGCAAGCCTCCCTTCAGCACCGTCTGCATGAGCGGCGATTGCAGTGCGGGATTAATCCAGCTCAGCAGGACGTCGGGTTTCAGGCCGATGTAAACGGTTGCCGCGATCAGCAGCAGGGCTCCGGCGCGTTCGGGCCAGGTGATGGGCTCAACGTGGTCCAGGTGGGCGGGTGCGCCCGCGGAGGAGTTCGTCGAGTGGTCGGTGGTGCCGAAGAACGATACTTGGATCACGCGTAAGGTGAAGGCGGCGGCCACCAAGATGCCGGCCGCGGCAAACACCGCCCAGAGTGGCGATGTCTTCCAGGTGCCGATGAGGATCGTGAGTTCCGCCGGGAAACCGCTGAAGCCGGGCATGCCCATCGAAGCGAGCCCCGCCAGCACGAAGGTCAGGGCGGCAAATGGCATCAACTGGTGCAGGGGCATCCGGCGCAGATCCGCCAGACGGCGCGTGTGCGTGCGCTCGTAGACCATCCGGCCGACGACGGCGAACAACAGGCCGGCGATCACTCCATGGGAGAACATCTGCAGGACTGCGCCGCTGACGGCTTGCGAATTGGCGGCGGCGAGCCCAAGCAGCACGAAACCCATGTGGCTGACGCTTGAGTAGCCGATGACGAACTTGAAATCCTCCTGCACGAGCGCGACGAGTCCGGCGTAGAGGATGCCGGCGATGGCCAGCCAGGCGATGACCGGCTGCCAGTAGACAAAGCCGACGGGAAAGAGCGGCATCGCCACGCGCAGGCAGCCAAACGCGCCGAGTTTCATCACGACACCGGCGAGCAGCATCGAGGCCGCGGTGGGGGCGGCGACGTGGCCCGTCGGCGCCCAGGTGTGAAACGGAAAGAGGCCCGCGAGCACGGCAAAACCCAGAAACACGAGCCCGAACATTCCGATCTGCTCCATGCGCGAGAAATTGGTCGCGGCGCGGGCGAGCTCACTGAACCCAAAACTCTGGCCGCCACCCGCCGCATACGCCCAAAGCAGGCCCGCGAGGACCAGGGCGCTGCCGGCAAACGAGTAGAGGACGAGCTTCATCGCGCCGTACTCGCGGTTGGTGGAACCCCAGTTGGCGATCAGGAAATATTTCGGGACGATGGCGATTTCGTAGAAGACAAAGAGCACGAACGCATCGGAGCTGAGAAACACCCCGTAGACCCCGCCGATCAGCGCGAAGTAAAGGGCGAAGAATTCGCCGACGCGTTCCTCGATGTTCCAGGAGAAGAGCACGCCCGCGGTGGCGGCGATCCCGGTGAGGATGATCAGCGTCATGCTGATGCCATCGGCGGCGAGATGATAGCGGATGCCGAGCTCGGGTATCCACGGAATGTCTACGATGGTCTGCAGGCCGGGGCCGGGGGCGAAACGGGCGGCGGCGAGCAGTGCCGCGGCGAAACCGGCGAGGGCGGTGACGAGGGCCACCCGCCGGACCAGCGCGGCGGAATGCGAACCCGCCAGCAGCGCGAGGGCGGCGCCGGCAAACGAGAAGTAAATGGTCCACGGCAGCGCGTTCATGGCAGCGTGAGGTGACCCGCCCAGGAGGTGACGAGGGGGTTGATGAGGCCCGCGAGCAATTGCGGAAAAATGCCGAGGACGAACATCAGCACGACCAGGGGCGCCAAGGTGGCGACTTCCAGGAGCGTCAGGTCCTGAAAGCCTACGGCGGTGGCGCCACTGACCGGACCGTGGAAGACGCGTTGCCAGAAGGTCAGCAGGAAGAGCGCGGTCGCGAGCAGACCGAGGCAGGCGGCGGCGGCGGCGGCGGGGACGAGGCCGAAGACGCCGCGGAAGATCAGGAACTCGCCCACGAAGCCGTTGAGCCCCGGCAGGCCGAGCGAGGAAAATAGCGAGGCGCCGCAGAGTCCGGCGAAAATCGGCGCGGCGGTGCGCACGCCGCCAAAATCGTTCAGGCCACGCTTGCCGCCCGCGCGCGCTTCGAGAATACCCACGCAGGAGAACAGGGCGGCGGCGGAGAGCCCGTGGTTGAAGAGCTGGAGGATCGTGCCGCTGAGGGCGGCGGTGGCGGCTTCGCCCGAGAGGCCCGGGCGTCCGGTCGCGAAGGAGACGGCGAAGAGCGCCAGCAGGCAGTAGCTGAGGTGGTTGATCGATGAATACGCGACCATGCGCTTGAGATCGGTCTGGCGCAGGGCGGCCCAGGCACCGAGCACGACCCCGCCGAGGGCGAGGGCGAGGAGGTAGGGGGCCGCGGCGTGGAGTTCCGCCGGGAAAAGCGGCCAGAGGATGCGCAGGAAACCGTAGACGCCCATTTTCGACATGACCCCGGTCAGGAACATCGAGGCGCCCGTCGGCGCTTCGGCGTACGCCGGCGGCAGCCAGGTGTGGAACGGCCAGAGCGGCACCTTCACGGCGAGCCCGAGGAAGACGCCGAGGAAGACGGCTTGCGGCCACCAGCTGCCGGTCGCGGCGAGTTTTTGCGCGAGCGTGCCGTCGGCCCCAAGTTGGGCGAGTTGGAGAAAATCGAGCGTGCCGGTGGCGGCAAAGAGCGCGGCAAAGCCCAGCAGCATGAAGGCGCTGCCCCCAATCGTGTAGATCACGAACTGATACGCGGCGCGGGTCGCGCCCGGGCCGCCCCAAAGTTTGATCAGGAAGAACGCCGGCACGAGGCTCAGCTCCCAGAACACAAACCAGTGGAAAAAATCGAGGGCGAGAAACACGCCGAGCGCCGCGCCCTGCAGGACGAGAAAGAGCGCGCCAAACAGCCGCTCCGAATGCCCGAGGCGCCACGAGGCGAGCAACGCCGCCGGCGTGATGAAGCCGGTGAGCAACACCAGCACAAGGCTGAGACCGTCGAGGCCGAGGTGATAGTGGACGTTGAGGGCGGCGATCCACGCGTGGCGTTCGACGAACTGCGGCGCGGTGCGCGCCGGCTCGAACGCCGCCAGGAGCACGCACGACAACGCGAGCGTTGAGAGACTGAAAACCAGCGCGGCGACCCGGCTGGTCGCCGCCGGAGCGCGTCGAAGCAATGTCAGCAGCACGGCGCCGGCCCATGGGGTGAAGATGACGAGGGAGAGCAGCGGGAGGGAGTTCATCGTCCACCTCCCAGCAGCACGGCCAGCACGAGCAGCACGAAACCCACGGCAACCATCCGCAGATAGCCATGGGCGTCGCCCTTCTGGGCCCGTGAATACATCTGGCCGCCGCCTCGCAGTTTCCCGCTCGTAGCATTGAAGCCGCCGTTGAGAATTTCCTCGTCGGTTTCGCGGGTCACGACGCCGACGTACTCGCCGAGGCGGGAGATGAATCGCACCAGGCCGTCCCAGACGTAGCGATCGAGTGCGTCGGCGAACACGGCCGTGGTCTCGTTCAACCGGCCAACGGTGGCCGCGTAGAGTTGGTCAAAGCCGAGCCGCGCGGCGAGGGCGGCAAAGGTGCCCGGGGCTGCCGTCTCCAGCGGATCGGGAGCGGTCGCCTTGGTCCGCAGTCGGCGGGCGTAGACAGCCCAGCCGCTGCCGAGGCCGAGCGCGACGAGCACGATTGAAGTGATCATCAACCCCGCGCCACCCGGCTCGCTGCGGAAAGTGGGATCGAGCGTTTGCTGCAGCCACGGCCAATACGGTGTGCCGAGGAAGCCGAGCAGCACCGCGCAGACGGCGAGCAAAATGAGTGGCACGGTCATCGCGGAGGAATTCTCGTGGGCATGGCCGGCCGCCTCGCTGCGCGGCGCGCCGAAGAAGGTCTCAACGACGAGGCGCGTCATGTAGAACGCCGTCAGCACCACGGCGGCGAGCCCGGTGAAGAACGGCAGATGGGAAACGCCCCAGCCGTGCGCGGCGTGGAGGATCGCCTCTTTGCTCCAAAAACCGGAGAAAAGAAACGGCACCCCGGCGAGCGCCATCATGCCGACGGCGAAGGTGGCAAACGTGATTGGCAGCGGCCGGCGCAGTCCGCCGAGCTGACGGATGTCCTGCTCGTGATGGGCCGCGTGGATCACCGAACCGGCCCCGAGGACGAGCAGCGCCTGGAAGAAGGCGTGGGTCAGCAGGTGGAAGATCGCGGCGACCCACGAGCCGACGCCGAGGGCGAGCATCATGTAGCCGAGCTGGGACACGGTGGAAAACGCGAGGACGCGCTTGATGTCGTGCTGCGCGACGGCAATCAGCGCACCAAGCAGCGCGGTGATGGCGCCGATGAACGCGACCACCGAGAGCGCATGCAGCGGCGCGCTCGCGAGGCCCTGATCGACGGACATCAGCGGATAAACCCGCGCGACGAGAAAGACGCCCGCCGCCACCATCGTGGCCGCGTGGATGAGGGCGGAGACCGGCGTCGGACCCTCCATGGCGTCGGGGAGCCATACGTGCAGCGGAAACTGGCCGGACTTGCCGACGGCCCCGCAGAAGATCAAGAGGCCGATCGCGGTGGAGACGGCCAGCCCGCCGACGGTGGTTTGCGCGACGAGGGCGGAGAGCGCCCCGGACTCGAGCACGCCGTTGCCGCCATCGTAGAAGAGCAGCGAGCCGGTGGCGTCGTAGAGCCAGAGCATGCCGAGCAAGAGTCCGAGGTCACCGATGCGCGTGGTGATGAACGCTTTTTTCGCGGCGGCCGCGGCGGAGGGCTTGTGGAACCAGAATCCGATCAGGAGATAGGAGGCGAGACCGACGAGTTCCCAGCAGATGAAGAGCAGCAGGAGGCTGTTGGCCACGAGCAGGCCCAGCATCGCCGCGGCGAAGAGGCTGAGGAAGCAGAAGAACTGCTTGAAGTTTACGTCCGCGTGCATGTAGCCCGTGCTGAAAATGAAAATCAGCAGGCTGACGAACGTGACCATGACGCACATCAGCGCGGTGAGCGGGTCGAGGAGCCAGCCCAGGCGCACGGGGCTGGTGCCCAGATCAAACCAGGCAAAATTGGAGGTGAGGTGGGCGGCCGGATCCTGCAGCGCGGTCACGAGGGCGCCACAGGCGAGCACGAAGGCGAGGGCCATCGCGGCGATGGCGGCACCGGCGGCCAGCGCGCGACCGCGCCGCGGCGTGCAGGCGCCGATGCCGGCGGCGAGGAGCGGCAGGGCGGGGATGAGCCAGAGAAGGTGGACCGGAAGGCTCATGGATGACCAATGCCCAAGGACCAACGTCCAATGCCCGATGACCAATGACCAATGACCAAAGACCAATGGCCGCGCCGCGACGCGCGCGCGAGGCGAATTGCGAAAGACTCCTTGGTCATTGGGAATTGGGCCTTGGTCATTTTTTTCTAGCCTTTGAGGCGAACGGCGTCCTGGAGCCGGATATTTTTCTGGTGGCGGTAAATGGCGATCACCAGGGCGAGACCGACGGCGGCCTCGGCGGCGGCGACGGCGATGGAGAAAATTACAAAAATGACTCCCGTGCCCGCGGCTGGCGCGGGGCCGAAGCGCCAGAACGCGATGAAGTTGAGGTTCGCCGCGTTCAGCATCAGCTCGATGCCGAGGAGCACGAGGATGGTGTTGCTGCGCGACAGCGCCCCGATGAGCCCGATGCAAAAGAGCGCGCTCGAAAACAACAGGCAGAGTTGCAGCGGGCCGGGCATCACGAGGCGTCCTCCTTGTTCGGCCGGCGATCCACCGAGGCAATCACCACGGCGCCGAGCAGCGCGACCGTGAGCAGACCGCCGACGACGAGCAGGGCGGCGGCGTGCGGTCCCATGAGTTGCAGTCCGAGTTCGCGCACGGGAATTGACGGGGCGTGACCGACGGCGGGGCGAAGCGGCGTGCTCATGATCGCCCCGAACAGCACGCCGAGCACGGCGCCCCCGGTGATTAAAGCGGGAAAGATCCGGCCCATGGCGTCGGGGGCGACTTCCAGATCGGCGCGGGACTGCCGCGTCAGCAGCACGGCGAAGAGGACGACCATCGAGATCGCTCCGACATACACCAGCACCTGGGCAAAGGCGACAAACTCGGCCCCGGCCCAGAGATAAAACGCCGCGATGCCACCCCAGCTCGCAATCAGCAGCAGCGCGCTGTGAATGAGATTGCGCAGCGCCATCGCGACCGTGGCGGTCGTGAGCGTGAAGAGCGCGATGGCGAGGAGGGCGAGGGTCATTTTCGATTTTGGATTTTCGAATTTCGATTTGCCCAGCCGGATTTTTCGAGGGGCGGCGCGTTCCGCGAGGCCGATCCATCTTCGCCGCCAACCGCCAGCGGCGTACCCGCAAGCAAAAATCCAAAAGCAAAATTCAAAAATCTCATGACGCGTAGCGATACGTGCGCGGCGCGACGCCGGCGCTGAGTTTGCGGCCCATGAGGAAAAACGGTCCCGCCACCAGTGCGAGGGCGACGGCCCAGCGCACGAGCTGCAGGGCGCCGCCCCAGCCGGAGGTGAGCGACCAGAAAGCGGCTGTGCCGAGGTTGATCAACGCGAGTGGCACGAGGAACTTCCAGGCCAGGCGCGTGAGCTGGTCCATCCGCAGGCGCGGGAACGTCGCGCGAATCCAGATGAAGACCAGCAGCAGCGAGAGGAGCTTGGCGGCAAACCACGCATAGGACGGGATGAATTCGAGGAAGGGGAGGGGAGCCTGCCAGCCGCCGAGGAAGAGCGTCACGCCCATGCCGCTGAGGGCGCACATGCCGAAATACTCCGCCATGAAGAACAGGGCGTATTTGAAACCCGAGTACTCCGTGAGGTGGCCGGCGATGAGCTCGCTCTCCGCCTCCGGCAAGTCGAAGGGGGAGCGGTTGGACTCGGCGAGGGCCGCGACCAGGAAAATCAGGAAACCCGCGAAGCCCCACGGCGTGAACACGTGCCATTGCGGCAGGAAACCGAACAGCCATCCGCCCTGCTTTTCCACGATGCCGCTGGTCGACAGCGTGCCGGCGAGCATCACGACGGGGACGATGGCCAGCAGCAGGGGCAGCTCGTAACTGATCATCTGCGCCAGCGCGCGCATGGCCCCGAGCAGGGAGTATTTGTTCCGGCTGGCCCAGCCCGCCATGAAGACGGCGAGCTCGGTGGCGGCGCCGGCGGCGAAGAAGTAGAGCACCGCGGCGTCGAGGTGGACGGGCAGCAGATTCCGGCCGAAGGGAATCACCGCAAAGGTGAGAATCGAGAGGGCGAGCAGGGCGACGGGGGCGAGAAAGTGCAGGACCTGATCCGCGGCCCGCGGGACGATGTCCTCCTTGGTGAGCATCTTGATGCCGTCGGCCAGCGGTTGTCCGAGACCGAAGAGCTTGAGTTTTGTAAAGGGTATCCCGGTGCGGTTCGGGCCGGGTCGGTTCTGCACGCGGCCGAGGATTTTTCGTTCCGCGAGGGTGAGCAGGGCAAACAGCGTCGCGAACACGAGCACGACGGTGACAATCGCCACGAGACTGTTGACCAGCCAGCGCCACGGCTCGGGGAGCCAGCCCGTGAGCAGATCGCGGGCGAGAATTGGCAGACGCTCCAGGGTGGAATCAGCGTAAGTGGCCGCGAGCGCCAGCGAGTGGGGAAGGCCCGCGCTGGTCCACTCGCTGGCACGGGTGGCGGCATCGAGTAAGACAGGGCTCATGCGGTGGCCGGCGGATTTTTCGGGGCCTCCGCGCTGGGCGCGGCGGGCGGTTGGGCGACGGGAGCGGACGGTGGCGTCGCGGCGGCGGCCGGTTTCGGAACGGCCGCCGACTTCGCGGCGGCGGCGGCCGCGCGACTCGCGGCTTGTTTGGCCTTCTGCTCGGCCAACAGGGCGTCGACCCCGGCGGCCTCGGTGGGATGAATCTGATGGTAGTACTGGTTGGACTTGGCGAGCGCCTCGCGGTTCAGCAGCAGCGCCTGAAAACGGTCCGCCTCCGCGATCTCGTACTGTTGATCCATCTTGATCGCGTCGAACGGGCAGACCTCGACGCAAATCTGGCAGCTCATGCAGACGGAAATATCGATGTCGAACACCTTGGGCCGCTTCATCGCCTTCCCCTTGTCGTCGCGCTCCATCACGATGTAGATGCACTGGGGCGGGCACTCGGCTTCGCAGATCCGGCAGGCGACACACCGCAGGGTGCCCAGCGGGTCCTGCTCCTCGTCGAAAACCAAAAACGGAAAATTGCGGTAGTTCTCGGGGAGTTTCGTCTTCTGCTCGGGATACTCCACGGTCACGAGACGGGTGGGATCGTGAAAACTCCCCACGAAGTTCTTCGCGGTGACGCCGAGGCCCTTGATTAGTCCTGTTCCCAACATGAGGTTCTTACTCCGCAGACTCCGAAAAAACCCTAATGATTCTCCGCCGAGCCGGAGAATCGATCTGAGGAGCTTGGGAGGTCATGAGTTGAGTTTGATTGATTGGAAAATTAGGTTTTCGCGTTGCGCGAAAACTTCGCGAAAACCTATCGGTCGACCTCGCCGAGAACGATATCCACGCTGCCGAGGATGATCACGGCGTCGGCCACGGTCTGGCCGAGGCACATGTCTTCGAGGATGGTGAGGTTGACAAAGGAAGGCGGGCGCACGCGGTAGCGATAGGGGTTGGGGCCGCCATCGCTGACGAGATAGAAACCGATTTCCCCCTTCGGCCCCTCGATCCGGCCGTAGGCTTCACCGGCCTTGGGGCGGAAGCCGCGGAGCTTCGCCTTGGGATCCATGATTGGCCCGGCGGGCAGGCTGCGGAAGGCCTGCTGGAGAATTTTGATCGACTCCCGCATCTCCAGGACGCGGATCATGTAACGGTCGTAGGTGTCGCCGTGGTCACCCAGCGGCACGCGAAACTCGAAGCGCGGGTAAAACCCGTAGCCGTCGACGCGGCGGAGATCGTAATCGACGCCGGTGGCGCGGAGCATCGGGCCGGTGACGCCCGCACTGACGGCGAGGCCGGGGCTGAGCACGCCAATCCCCTGCGTGCGCGCCATCACGATTTCATTTCCCGTGAGCAGGGTCTCGTACTCGTCGAGGAAGCGACCGTAGCCGTCGGTCAGTTGCTGCGCGGCGGCGAGCCAATCGGGCGTGGCATCGAGGCGGCAGCCGCCGAAGCGCTGGTAGTTGCACATCATCCGGGAGCCGCTGAGGGACTCGAACAGGTCGAGGATTTTTTCGCGCTCGCGAAACGCGTACATCAGCGGGGTGCCGCTGCAGCCGCAGTCCTGCATGAGGAAGCCGGCGAGGCAGGTGTGATTGAGCAGGCGGGTGAGCTCGGCGAGGATGACGCGAAGATATTCGGCCCGCTCGGGCACGGCCTGACCGGCGAGCTTCTCGACGGCGATCGCGTAGGCCCAGTTGTTCGTCATCGAGTTCAGGTAATCGAGCCGGTCGGTGTACGGCATCGAGGCGAGGTAGGTCGTGTTCTCCCCGAGCTTCTCGTGATTGCGGTGCAGGTAACCGAAAACGGGCTTTAGCTTAACGATCGTCTCGCCATCGAGCGTGACGATCATCCGGAAGACGCCGTGCGTCGACGGATGATGCGGCCCCATCGAGACCTCGAGCAAGTCGCCGTGAAACGGGTCGTGGACCTCGCGCACCGAGGCGCCGGGGTTGGGGAGGCTGAAGGACTGAAGGGCGGAAGAGCTGAAATTAGCCCTCTCTTCCGCCGTCGTCTGAAAATTGGATTCCATGGTCAGCCGTTCAGCTTTTTAGCCCTTCGGCCACCGGCGCGGCCGCCGCCGCCGCCGGATAGTGCGCCTTCGCCTTGGCGAGCACCGCATCGTGCGGCGTGGGCTCCCACTCGTAGTCGTCGGGTTCGACGTAGTCCTTGCGCATCGGGTGGTCCTTGAACTCATCCCACATCAGGATGCGACGGAGGTCGGGGTGGCCGGTGAAGATTACGCCGTAGAGATCGAAGACCTCGCGTTCCTGAAAATCGCAGGCGCGCCAGACGGGGGTCAGCGACGGGAGCGTGACACGGTCGGTGCGATTGCCCGTGCGCAACCGGATGATGACCGGTCCATGCTTCAGCGCCATCGAGTAGAGATGATAGACGACCTCGAGGCAGCCGGGCTGGATCCGCTTGGTTTTTGTTTCGACGACCTTGGGCGTGCCGCCCGCCGGATCGGGGACGGTGGTCTTCGTCGTTTCGGTGATTTCCTTTTCCGGCCAGTCGATGCCGGTGACATTGGAGCAATAATCGAGACGCAGCGCTTGGTCGTCGCGGAGCCACGCGGCCATATCGGCCGCATGGCTGGCGCCAAGCAGCAGCGAATGCTGGGCGGAAGGTCCCGGATTGGTCACGAGGGTGACCTCGGCGCCCGGAAAGCGGGCGAGGAGGAGGTCGCGAATTTGTTCGGGAGAGTGCATCGCGGAGGTGCGGTCAATCTTTGCGCACAATGACCGGCGGCTGCCACACCGCGGGATTCTTTGGCGGCAGCAAATCGTGCTCGCCGAACTCGGGGACGGGATATTCGCACGTCGCGTCGGGTTGAAGATGACGCGGGGCGTCGGGCCCGGAAATTTTTTGTCCACGGATCTTCTCCTGCAACTGCATGAGGCCGTGCAGCAGCGCCTCGGGGCGGGGCGGGCAACCGGGGATGTAGATGTCGACCGGGATGAAGCGATCGATGCCCTTGAGGACGTTGTAGCCCTGCTTGAACGGACCGCCGGAGATCGCGCAGGCGCCCATCGCGATGCAGTACTTGGGCTCGGGCATCTGATTCCAGAGGCGCACGACCTGGGGCGTCATCTTTTTCGTCACGGTGCCGGACACGATGAGCAAGTCTGCCTGCCGGGGCGACGGCCGGAAAACCTCCGAGCCGAACCGGGCGATGTCGAAGCGGGCCATCGAGGCGGCGATCATCTCGATGGCGCAGCAGGCGAGCCCGAAATTGAGCGGCCACACGGAGTGGCTGCGGCCCCAATTGTAGAGCTCCTCCATGCTGGTGAGGAGGATGCCCTGGCGACGCAGTTCGTCGCGCTCGGCCTGGGAAATGACGGGGACCTGCACCGCAGGTTCAGGGCTGGTGGTGGTGTCGCTCATGCTATTTCCACTCAAGATGACCGCGATGCCAGGCCCAGACCAGCCCCTCGGCCAACAAGAGGATGAAGACGAGCATCGCCAGCAACGCTCCGGTGGGCAGCCCGGTGAACGCGACGGCGAACGGCAGGAGAAAGAGCACCTCGACGTCGAAAATCAGAAAGAGAATGGCGTAGAGGTAATAATGCGCCTTGAATTGAATCCACGAATCGCCGGTCGGTGCGACGCCACACTCGTAGACATCGTTTTTCACCGCGCTGGGCTTGGCGGGTTGGAAGAATCGAAACCAGAGCTGGGCGACACCCAGGAGCACCAACGGAACGGCCACCGCCACCACGGCAAAGAGGGCAAGGAAGGCGTAAGGGTGGCTGGTCATCAATAAAGGGAAAGGCAGTCTTGGCTGGAGAAACGCGCGCTCAAAGCCGAATCGCGTCCTTTTTTCGGTGAAGGCACCGCATCGGTTGCGGACAGAGTAACTTGTTCGTGAAGATGTCGGCTGAGCGTGAAGTCACAGGGTGTTTGGACGGATTGAAGCGGAGCAGTGCACAAATTCAATCAACAGTCCGCCCGATGCAATTCAAACGCTTTCCACTTATCGCTCGGTCGCGTCCGGCAGCGCGGAACTAATCATCCGGCCACCCGACGGGTTTTGACTTCATAATCCGCCTCCGCGTTCGCAATAGACGGCGCGGCCCAATTTCGTCCGCAGCGGTGCCCTCATGGCATCTTCAACCAACCTGGCAGGGGCTTGATAATCGACACCGCCCTGCCGTCCGCGAATTCCGCCACTTTGCGGAATGGCTGCCGCAGATCGTTGTTATCGAACACCTGGACGTAGGGTAGGTCCCGGATCGCCCGCTGGAGGTTGATCAAAGTGCGGGCAAATCGCGCCGCGAGTTTTTCAGGCGGCACATCGTGGCCACCTTGGAGAACCCGCATCGCCACGCGCTCTTCGGAGGTCTCCGCGCTGTCGAGGCCGACAAAGCAGAGCACCACGGTGTAGCCGGCCCGGGCCGCGTTGCGCAGAAATTCCACTTTGTCGCCCACGGGGTCGGAAAAAACGGTTTCGAAGACAAAGCTCTCGCGCTGCGCCACCAGCGCGCGGCGCAATTGGTCCGCCAGCTCTGCGGCTTCGTAGGCGCCGACTCCAACTTCGCGCGCGAGATCGTCGGCATTCACGAAACGGAGGCCGGCCGGTTGCAGAAACGCTTGGAAGAATGTCGATTTGCCCGCGCCGTTCGGGCCAGCCAGCGCGACAATGACGGGGCGCGAATCGAGCGGAAGCGTCACCGGGAGCTTTTTACCGGGCGAAACTCGCGATGGATGAAACGTCCGTTCGTGCGCGTGCCGTCGGCGTCAATCCTGACAAGGAGGCCCGGCACCGTCGCGGCTTCAAATTGCGGATACGGACGAGCCGCGAGAACGGCGGACAGCCGCGTCTGGCCGGCCCGCGTGCTGACTGATTTCAGGCACGCCGAGAGCGGCACCGCCTCCCCACGTTTTTTCAAGGCCAGCGCCTTGTCGCCGCGTAGAACCGACTCCACGGCGCGACCCAGGCCGGCCCAAAATTCGATCTGCCCGGCGATGGATCGTTCAGCCACCTCGCCCGTCACACGCGCGTCGAGCACCAGACTTTCGGAGAGCTTCACAGGTTGGCCCATCGGCAAACGGTAGCATTTTGCCACCTGAAGGCAAGGTTAAGGAAGGAGACATTTGCCGGCGGAACCGTCAGGCCGGTGCCCGCAGCGCGCCGTGCTCACTGAGCCCGTCGTCGGGGCCAACCAATGCCGCGCCGAGGTGGGGGTGGGTGGCACACAATGCGGCGATGTCGGCCTCGTTCATCAGAAAAAACGCCGTCGAGAGCGCGTCCGCCTGTGCGGCCGTCGGGGCCAGCGCCCAGGTGCGGGCCGTGCGTGCCGCCGGTTCGCCCGTGCGCGGGTCGATCAGGTGGGCGCCTTGCACGGCGGTGCCGGAGCCGCTGAGCGAGGCGCTGGCAAGGGGAAACGTCCGATGGGACCGGCCTTCTCCGACGCCAACGGGCCAGCCACGCTCCGCCGGATCGATCGCTCCAAACGCCAGGACGCTGCTGCCGCCCGCATTCAGGCAGGCGGATGCGATGCCCCATTCCCGCAGGGTGTCGCCGAGGCGGTCGAGCGCGAAGCCTTTGCCAACTGCTCCGAGATCGAGGTGCAGGGTCAGGGCGTGGGAGGTGAGCGTATGGTTTGCCGGATCAAGGGTGAACGGAGGAAGGTCCGGTGGCAGATCGGGGGGGCGCACCGAGGCATAGGAGGGGTCAAACGCACGGCCGGTGGCGAGGGTGATGTCCGTCGCGATCAGGAGGCACTCCAGCGCGTCCGGCGAAAGGGTGATCGACTCGCCCTGGCTGAGGCGGTTGGCGCGGGAGATGTAGCTCGATTCGTCGAAGCGGCTGAGTTCGCGCTCCAGGCGGTCGAGTTCACGAAACGCGGCGGCGGCGGCCTGGCGGGCGTAGTCGCGGGGTTGCTCCGCGATGGCGATTTCAAAAAAAGTCGCCATCGCCTCGTGCTGGAAAACGGGGTGCGTCACGGTCGTGAATTCCGCCACATGCGCCAGCGGAGACCGAGCATGGCGACGGCGGGCCGCCACCACAGTCGGCCGAGGCCGTATTTGGAATCGCCCCGGTGGCGCGCGTGGTGGCGCACGGGTCTTTCGCCCACGCGGAATCCGGCCGCGACCGCGAGGGCCGGCACAAAGCTCTGCATCAACTCCATTGGATAAAACGCGTCGCGCACCGCGCGGCGCATCACCCGCAGCTGGCAGCCGGAATCGTGCACGCCGTCGCCGAGCAACCGGCCGCGCACCGCATTGGCCACGCGCGACATGATGCGGCGCAGCGTGGAATCGTGCCGGTCGACGCGCCAGCCGCAGGCGAGGTCGACCGTGCCGCCCTCGACGAGCGCGAGCAGTTCGGGGATGTCGCGCGGATCGTTCTGGCCGTCGCCGTCCATCATGACGATCAACTCACCGCGGGCCTCCCGCAGACCGGCGAGGAGCGCCGCGGCCTGACCGGAATTTCGCGGCAGGCGCAGTTCGCGGCAGTGAGGCCAGCGGCCGGTGGCGTCCGTGATCTCAGCGGCGGTGCCATCGGTGCTGCCGTCGTTGACGAAGATAATTTCGTACTCGCGCCCGAGCGTCGTGAAAACCTCCACCGCGCTCGCGGCGAGCGGCAGAATGTTGCCGGACTCGTTGTAGACGGGAATGACGAGCGAAAGCATGCGGGTCACGGTTCCAGAGTGAAGACGACGCAGACAAACCCCGGTCGCAAGCCCAGGAATGTCTCGCGATAGTTGCGACGCAGTTTCGCGCGCACGGCGTCGGCTTGTGCGCCAGACGTGATGATCAGCGCGCCATCGCAATCGTCGGGCGGCGAGATCCAGAAACCGACAGAGGGCAGGCCGCGCAGATACCACGGCAGCGGCCAGTATTCTTCGCTGATGACCCGGATCGGCTGTCCCGGCGACCGGGTCAACGCGGCGTCGACCAGCGCGCGGTATTTCAAGACGTCCGGCGAACTGTGCACGTAGGCGTAAGGATTGCGCCAGTCTGCGGGCCGAAGAAACGAAGTGCGCCACGTCTGCTGGAAAAGCGTCGCCGTGACGATCAGGGCAAACGCGACCGACACCAGTCGCCCGGTCCTCAGTCGCGCGATCGCCGCGAGGGAGGCGGCGGCGAGGATGGCGAGAGCGGGTACGAAGTGGATCGCGTGCCACGGGGTTTTGTAGGCGAACAACGAAAACACGGTGGCAATGATCACGCCGTAGCATGCCACGCCCCGCAAGAACGCCTCGCGCCGGGCGAGGGCGATGAGGCCGCCGACCAAAGCGAGCGAGGAGAAGGCCGCCTGGTGCCAGACGAGGCCGCCGTCGCGAAACCAGCCGAAGAGCCGCAGATAATACCACCAGGGTTTTTCGTGGCCCGTGGGTGCGGCGTCGGCGCCGAACCGGGTCAACGCGTGGGCATACGTGCCGAGCGCGTCGCGAGCTCCGGCCAAATTCGTTCCAAAGGAAGAATACAGCAGGGCCGCGGTCAGGAGTGCCGCGCCCACGGCGGCGAGGGCGTCGCGTCCAGGGCGGCGGGTCGTGGGACGCGCGCGACCGCGGACCGCGAGCAGCGAGAGGAGGGCGGTGGCGAGGAAGAGTGGCGCGCTGGCCTTGGTGGCCTGCATGAGACCTGCGCCCGCTCCCGCTGCCAGAGCCCAGCGGGAGAGTCCGCTATGCCACCAACGTCGCCCGCACAGCAGCGTGGCAAGGGTGAATGTGACCAGCAGGGTCTCCTGGACGTAGTAGCGGCTGTAGTAAACCACCGGCGGCGACAGCGCGAGAAACGCGGCGGCGGCGAGGGCGGGCCAGCGGCCGAGCGGGGCGGCCAGCCAGGCGAGCAAAAGAATTGAGACGGTGCCGAAAATCGCCGGCACGAGGCGCACGGTGGTTTCGGAGAGCTGCGCCAGGGTACGCTCGCCGCGGATACGCGCGAGCGCGGCGCCGGAAAAATACAGCGTGGGACCATGATGATCGCGCGGGTCGAAGACGTAGCGGCCCGCCTCGAGGAGTTCGCCGGTCTTGACGGCTTGATTCGCCTCGTCGGCATGCATCGGCCGCCGCGCCAGATCGTGCGTGCGCAGCCAGAGCGCCGCGACAGTGACGAGCGCGAGCGGCAGGCAGCGGAGCAGGAGGCGAAGCACAACATGGGAGTGGCGCAACGCGACGCGTTTGTCACCACGAACCGCGTGGCGCAGCCTATACGCGATCGAGTGGACTCCGCACCCCCAACCCCGGCTTCACCATCACGTGCGTGTAAATCTGCGTCGTCTCCACGCTCTCGTGCCCGAGTAAATCCTGCACCGTGCGGATGTCGGTGCCACTCTCGAGCAGGTGCGTCGCGAAACTGTGTCGAAGCACGTGCGGCGTCACGCGCTTCGTGATGCCGGCAGCACGGGCGGCCGCGCGGATGGCATTCTGGAATGCGGCATCGCTGACGTGGTGCCTGCGCCTGAGCCCGGAGGCGGGGTCAATGGCCGCTTCGCGCGAGGGAAACAACCACTGCCATTCGAACGTTTCGCCGGCCCGCGTGTATTTCTGTGCGAGCCCCTCAGGCAACCAGACTCCCGGCAAGCCGGCGGTGCGGTCCTCGGCATGCAATTGACGCAGCCGCTCAAGCTGCAACTCCAACTCCGGCACAAGGACGGCGGGCAGGACGGTCACGCGATGTTTCGCGCCCTTGCCGTCGTAGATTTGGAGTTGCAAACGCGGCAGGTCGACATGGTGCACCCGCAGACGAAGCAATTCCATCAGGCGCAAGCCCGCGCCGTATGCGAGTTCGGCCATGAGCTTGGTACGGCCGTCGAGCCGGCGGAACAAGCCGGTCATTTCGTTTTGGGTGAGCACGGTAGGGATCTTGCGGCCCGCCTTGGCCCGTTGAAACGGAATCTCAGGGAGGTGACGTCCAAATGCCTCTTGGAACAGAAACACCAGCGCGTTGAGGGCCTGCTTTTGCGTGCTCTGGCTGGCGCGCTGCTCAACCGCCAGCGCACTCAGAAACGCGCCGACCTCGCGTTGGTCCGCCGTGCGCGGTGGTCGCGGAGCGATGAACCGCGCGAATCGCGCGGCCCACTCACGATAGGTCTGTTCCGTCCGCCAGAGAAGTCCCTTGCGCCGCACCGCCGCAATCAGTGCGCGCTCCCATTCGACGCTACCGAGGTCGTTGCGCGCGCGGGGCGGCTCCTTCTGGCGGAACGACACGGTTGATGCCGCCGCGGCCGGCGAGGTGGGCGCCGGAGTGGACCGCGCCGCCAACCCGGCCTCGGACGCAGTGGCCGCCATCGCGACGCGTGCGGCCCGCACAAACCAACGCAGGGCGTCGCGGGCGCAGGCGGCATCGTCGAGTTCACTGACCTCGAGGTAACGCTTGGCGCGCAGCACTGTTGCCGGCGCCCCTTGCGTTTTACAATGATGGAGAAACTGGAGAATTTCCCGACAATAGGTGGCTTCGGTAGCCGGAGGCATCCGCGACCCTTGGAGGGCGTGTTTCCAGTGCGGGAAGAAGAGCGGGACGCTATTCGGGTCGGTTGCCGGTTGGTTGGGCTGCATTCGCCCACTTGGGCATTGCGAGGACAATTTCGGAAGGCTCCGCTCTACCCAATTTTGGGTATAACCTACCCGGCATTTTGTGCTTCAACAACTTGCCGAGATCTGTCCCGCTTTTGTCTGTTGCGCCCGCCATGCCGTCCCTCCCTGCAAAAGACAAACTCAGTTGGTCCCAATAACACTGTTCGGCCAAAAGTCTCCATGAAATACCTCATCCTGCTGCTACTATCGGTTGCGCTTCTCGAAGCGCAGTCTTTCGACCGCGCCACCTTATTCAAAGAGCACGGCCTTACTGATGACGCTAAGCGTGAACTCATCCTTCTCGTTACTTCGAAAGAAGCCGACGCCACAAAAGCGAAGTGCTATTATCTTTTGGGCGTTATTGCGTTTGAAGAATCGAAAGCAGCCCAGGCATTGGACACATGGCGACAACTCGTGCTGAAGTATCCGAATTCCGAGGAAGCCAAGATAGTTAAAGATCGAATCAAAGAACTTGCTCAGATCGTCGGCGAATCTAAGCGCGAGAACGTCGACAATGCGATCGCGCAGTCGTATCTCAGGCACGCAGATTTTTGGTCACGGGGAAAGGACCGAGCGTTTACGATAGATTCGAGCTGGATCGATCAGGTTGAAGCGTCTCTAAAGTGGTATGATCGGGTGATTGCCGAGTTTCCGAAGAGTGTCGCCGCAAGAGTCGCATATGAAGAAAAATTTCGGACAATCCTTGGGTGGGAGCAACCCGGACGCTATGGTGAGAAGACGGGAATGAAAGGTGCGCCCGAAAAATATTTACCGATTCTCATCGAGACATTTACTGCGTTTGAGGGAGATTTTCCTGAAAGCGGATCGCTGCAGTCTTTTAGGTTTCAGATCGCGCAGGAGTTTTGGCGGAAGGAGGATTGGCCGAATACCCGAAAATGGCTTGCCCTTGTCATCGACAAGTCCGGTGGCACCGATTCTTTCTATCGCGATCTTGCCGAACGTCGGCTAAGGAAGGTGGAGTTTTAGAAAGTCGAAGCAGTCATCAAAACAAAGAACCCAGCATCACTATGTCGCGACGAAAAAAAGGAGCAGTAAGACCGGGCCACGGCACCATGTGCAATATCTGTGGTAAGAATTGTGGCAGAGGTGGCCCTTTGAAAAAGCATATCAAGAGTGCTCACGATATCGACTACGACGATTACAAGAAGTGTTTTTACGGCGACGACGTCCGGACGCTTATCGCAGATGGTTGGGACGACTCTGTTTCGACGAGTGAGAAGCGAACAGTCGTTACTCATGTCTTGGTGCGACGCTTTATTACCAATCCTGGGCCACGGGGAGTCCCACGGGCCGCACGCCCAGCCGTTTAATTTCGTCGACGAGAAGACCGCCGAACCAGTCGCTACAGCGCAACGCCCACCGTCGGGGGCTTCGGCGATGCCAAGATTTCGTTTTCATGGTTGAAGTGATCATCAACCGTCAGCCCGGTGGGCGTGGCTGACCTCGGACGTTGGGCAAAAAAAACGAATACACTAAATACATCGATGAAGCCTACTCCATCATTCATGTGTGCACTCGGTCTGTCGCTCGTGTTGCTTTGTTCGTGCGCAGAAAACAGCCAGGCATCCAGAAGTCCGCTAGAAGGTGCATGGCTCTTAGTTGACGTTCGATTCGGGAGCGGTGGCGAGGATACCGGGACCATGAGTGCGCAGCCTGGCCAGTTCATTTTCACGCAGACCCGATACGCAGCAGTCTGGGTCACGCAGAGCCAGCCGCGCACTCTATCGGTGAACCCATGGGCGCCAACACGGGATGAAATGGTCATGCACTACCAGTCTTTTGCTGCAAATAGTGGCACGTACGACGTAGCCGGCTCGCGAATCACGATTCGGCCGGTAGTCGCGAAGAACCCGAACTTCCCTGGAGGCCAGTTGACTTACGAGTTCCGCATTGAACGAGATATGCTCTTCCTTGAGGCGGTCGATGAAAGGACATCTAGTGGCATCGTCCCGCCGAACTACGATGCCACTCGAGAGAAGCTGAAGCTGCGTCGCATGAAGTGACTCGCGTCCTGACCTTCGATTGCTCAGATGCCCAACCCGGAGAGTTGTGTGACGCGAAGCCGTCACACGACTCTTGTTGAACAAGCCCGGAAATGACGTCGGGCTTCCGACCGCGCCTATTGCGTTTTGTGTTTGGCGCGGGAGTGCGCGGATTGGGGCCACGCAGGGACGCTG